>DATMEI010000734.1:0-6436 GCA_035556995.1 Streptomyces sp. | reverse complement strand
CGCGGGTCGCTGCCGACGGTCTCGCGGTTGGCGTCGTAGAGCTTCTTCCAGCCGCCTTCGACGCCTTCGTCGGTCGCGATGCCGTAGAGCGTGTCACCGCGGGAGACGGTGTGGAAGCGTGAGCCCTGGGGCTCGGACTTCGACCCGGAATCGGCCTCGGGCTTCGGCTTGGGCTTGGCCTTCTGCTGGTCCCCCTGCTCGGCCTTCGCACCGGAGCTGTCGGGGGAGATGTCGGGCGAACCGCTGTTCTGGGTCAGACCGGCCTTCGGGCCGCACAGGGGCCAGGCCTTCGGGCCCTGACCCTCCAGCACCTTCTCGGCGATGTCGATCTGCTGTTCCTTGGTCGCCTGGTCGGCGCGCGGGGCGTACTTCGTGCCGCCGTAACTCGACCACGTGCTCTCGGTGAACTGCAGACCACCGTAGAAACCGTTGCCGTTGTTGATGGACCAGTTGCCCGTGGACTCGCACTCGGCGACCTTGTCCCAGGTGCTGACCGAAGCGGCGTTCGCATTGCCCGCGGCGACAAGTGGAAGGGCGATACCGGCGCCGCCGGCGGTGAGAGCGAGCGAGGCGCGCGACATTCTGCGCGAGAGACGGCGATTGGACTGACGACGGTGACGACCGCGTCCGGACATAGGGCAGTTCCTCTCCTACGCCTGCGAGGTGAGCTGTCGGATTCGGGCTGGAGTTGCCCGGCCCTACGCGAATACGAGGGGCATTCGCGTACGGCTTCACCCCAAGCCGTGCGTGTGACGTGACGCACGGCGCTTACCTGGTTCCCCCACTCCTGCCGCCGGGGATTGCGTGATTCCCGCTACCGGGCGGCAGGATTCGGCGTCCTGGCAGCGGGCCACCGCACGGGAGACGCGGTGGAGTCCGCACGTTATGCAGAAGGAATTCGTCACCACAAGAAAGTCGACAGATCTCCCAGAAGGTAAAGATCGCTGAATAGTGCACCTAGTGGCTGATCAACACCCAAGTTTCCTTGCTGAGCAGGGGAATTGAGCGGTGCCCTCATCGGGTGCGGATATTCGTGTGATACTGCTCACGAATTGTCTGTGGTGGGAATCACGCCGTTCCCGGGATTTTGATCTCCGTCCGCGGGCGCCTTTTGCGGCTCCACGCGGTGGTAACGGCGTTCCGGCCGGCCCGTCGTGCCGTAGCGGAGCGTGACGCGGGCAGTGCCGAGGGAGACGAAATGCTCCAGATAGCGCCTGGCGCTGACCCGGGAGAGCCCGCTGCGCTCGGCGCACTCGGAAGCCGAGAGACCCGCGCCCTCGGGGCCGGCGTCGAGTGTGGCGCGTACCAGCCCGGAGGTCTGCTCCGTGAGGCCCTTCGGGAGCCTGGCGGGGAAGCCCTGCCCGGGGCCGCCCCGGATGCCCGCGGCGCTCCCGCCCGTGGCGCCCGTGCCGTGTGCGCCGCCTGTGCCGCTGCCCGGAGGGACCGTACGGGCACGTCCGTCGCCGCCGGTGGCTTCACCGGGGCTGCCGGGCGCGCTGCCGCCCGTACTGCCGCTGCCCCTGCCGCTGCCCGTGTCGGCGAACAGCCGGTCCACATCGCCCTGTTCGGGTGCGCTGAGTGCGGCCAGCGCCGCGCGGTGCTCCGCGTAGCGGCGCAGGCGCTCCTGGAGCAGCTGCCCCTCGAAGGGCTTGATGATGTACTGCACGGCGCCGCCGCGCTGCGCGCCCCGCACCGTCTCGGCGTCCCGGGCTGCTGTGACGACCAGGACGTCGGGGCCCTCCTCCGGCCCTGCGCCGCCACGCAGCTCCCGCAGCACCTCGAGGCCCGGGAGGTCGGGCAGATACATGTCCAGCAGCACCAGCTCGGGACGGAGTTCCCGCACCGCCGCCAGGGCCTCGGTGCCGCTGTGGACCGCTCCCGCGACCGTGAAGCCGGGGACCTGCTCGACGAGAGTGCTGTGCAGCCGGGCCACCATGAAGTCGTCGTCGACGACCAGTACACGGATCATCGCCTGGCTCCTCTCCATGCGCCGAGCGTGCTTCCCGAACGGGGTGGCCGGTGCGGGTGCCGGGGTTCGGGTACGGGGTACCGGGTGCCGGACGGTGGGGGCTTCTCCGGTCACGTTCGCACGCCACTATGGACGACGGGACGGCGCACACCAAGGGCGGGTCTGTGCCCGCACCGGCCGCCCGGGCGGCGTCCCGGCTGTCAAAGGCCCCGGTAGGCGACACCCGTCAGACGTTCCGAGGCCGCCCACAGCTGTCCCGCGGCGATGTCGTTACGGGCCCAGGAAGCCCGCCAGGACGGCCCCGGGCCGCCGCGCACCCCGAGGATGCGCGGGCCGAAGAAGGAATCACCGTGGACGTACGGCGCTGTGGCCGCGAACAGGGTCGGTGCTGCGCCCTGGTCGGGGGAGGATCCGAACAGCCCGTTGGAGAGCCGTGCGATTCGTTCCCGCACGGGACGGCCCGCCAGCTGCGGGCCTTTGACCTGCAGTTCGGTCGTGGCGTAGCCGGGGTGGGCGGCTGCGACGGTCAGATCGAGCCCCTTGCGGTCCGCGCGGTGGGCCAGCTCCCGCACGAAGAGCAGGTTGGCCGTCTTCGACGCGCCGTACGCCAGCATGGGGCGGTAGCGGTGTTCGCTGTTGAGGTCGTTGATGTCGATGTTGGACATGACGTGCGCCATGCTGGAGACCGTCACCACACGTGCGCCGGGCGCGGCCAGCAGCCGCTCCAGCAGCAGCCCGGTCAGGGCGAAGTGACCGAGGTGGTTCACCGCGAACTGCGTCTCGATGCCGTCGACCGTCCGCGCGTAGGGCACCGCCATCAGGCCCGCGTTGTTGATCAGCAGGTCGACCCGTCCGTAGGGCAGCGCCTCAGCGAAGCTCTGCACGGACGACAGGTCCGCCAGGTCCAGTCTGCGCAGTTCGGCCTGTGCTTCCGGAACCTGCGACAGCAGCCGGTCGAGCGCTGCGGCACCCCGCTCCTCGCTGCGGCAGGCCAGCACCACGCGCGCCCCGCGCCGGGCCAGTTCGCGCGCAGTCACATATCCGATCCCGCTGTTGGCGCCGGTCACTACGGCGGTACGACCGCTCTGGTCGGGGATGCTGCGCGCTGTCCAGCTCATGCGAATCAGCGTATGGCGGGCGGCCCGTCAGCGCGAGGGAGCGGCGGAGGAGGAGCGACTGCAGGGGGCAGAGGGGAGCGGGTGGCGAGGAGCAGCCGGTGCGCTACCGGTTGACCATTCGGTACCCGTTCACCATTCGGTCGGTCCGGGCAGGCAGTCGTGGTGCACGAGGAGTGCGGCGGTGACTGCGTCCGGGCACTCGGCGTTGGCGAGGTGCGCCGCTCCCGCGATCTCCACCAGGGCGGCACCGGGAACGCAGTCCGCGATCTCACGGGCGTACGCGGGCGGCGTGGCCGGGTCCAGACGTCCGGCGACGGCCAGCGTGGGAACCGTCACCTCGGCGAGCTGGTCGCGCAGGTCGAAGGCGGCGAGAGCGTCGCAGCACGCCGCGTAGCCGGCGGCGTCCGCGGAGCGCAGGTCCTCGACGAGGGCGGTGCCGCGCGGAGTGCTCTCGAAGCCGGGTGCGAACCACACACCCGGACGTGAGTCGATCATGGCCTCAGTGCCGTGCGCACGTACGGCAGTTGCCCGCTCGCGCCAGGCAGAGGGTTCGCCGAAGCGGGCCGAGGAGCAGACCACCGAGAGTGCCGTGAGCCGCTCGGGATGGTGCACGGCCAGATGCAGTCCGACTGCGCCGCCCAGGGAGATACCCGCGTACGCGAACCGGTCCCAGCCCTGTGCGTCGGCGGCGCGCAGCACGAGTTCGGCGATGTGGGCGACGGTGGCGGTGCCGTCGGTGGGGATCAGTTCGCTGGAGGAGCCGGCCATCGGCTCCGCGGGGGAGGCGCCGTGCCCCGGCAGGTCCCAGCGCAGAACGTGGTGGGTGCGGATGAGCGAGGGGAGTTGGGGCTCCCAGACTGCGAGAGAAGTGCCCAGCGACGGGCCGAGGATCATCGGCAGACCGTCGAGGGGTCCGTCCAGACGGTGGTACGGGAGGGGGTCGGGCTCGAAGGGGACTGGGGCGGTCACGGCGGAGTCTCCGGGGCTGCTGTAGATGGTGTGTCACCGCTCTCTGATGTCCGCTGCTTCGGCGGTGTTGTCGGCTTCAAGTGTCTCTCGGGTTGCTCGTGTTGCTCCGGTGCCGTCGGCCGCCGGTGCCGGAGCAGGCGTGGGCGCCGGGTCGCGGCGGAGCGCACGGTCGGTGAGCACCGGTGCGGAACCCGTGTAGTGGGTGGGGTCGGTGAGGTCCCGCAGGCGTTCGCTGGACAGCAGTTCGCGCAGCGCGGGCTCTTCCTCCTCCAGCTCCTCCGCCAGTGCCTCGTCCAGGGTGATGCCCTCGTCGGCCGCCTTCCGTGAGGCGACGTCGAGCAGCTTCCTTGCACGTGCACGGCCCAGGAGCGGACCGAGCGCGACGGTGAAGCGCTCGCTGACGATCAACCCCTCGGTGAGCGCAAGGTGTTCGTGCATGCGGTACGGGAAGACCTGAAGCCCCTCGGCGAGTTCGGCGGCGGCGTGCGCGGCGCCGCCTGTGAGCCGGAGCAGTTCACGCACCGGCTGCCACTCCGCGTGCCAGGCGCCCGCGGGGCGTTCGTCCTCGGCGATGAGGGAAGCCAGCAGCGTCGAGGCGAGGGCGGGCGCCTGCCGTGCGGCGGCGGCGATGAGGGTGGCGCGTACGGGGTTGGCCTTGTGCGGCATGGCGGAGGAGGTGCCGCCGCCGCCCTCGCCCACCTCTCCGACCTCGCTGCGCGAGAGCACCAGCACGTCGGCGGCGAACTTGCCGAGCGCGCCGCAGGCGAAGCCGCACGCGGATCCGAGGTCGGCGACGGGGGTGCGCAGGCTGTGCCACGGCAGTGGCGGTTCGGCCAGGGCGAGTTCGCGTGCGTACGCGGCCAGCAGCGACAGGCCGACATCGTCGTGGGGGCGCTCACCGTCCGGCTCCGTGTGCGCATCCGGCCTCACGGCCGCCTCCGTCCCCGTATGCGCCGCCGTCCCCGCGTCCGCCTCCGCATACGCGGCGAAAGCCGCCAACGTGCCCGCCGCTCCGCCCAGTTGAACGGGCAGTCCTGCCCGGGCAACTGCGAGCCGGTCGTGCGCGTCCAGTACGAGACTGCGCCAGCCCGCGACCTTCAGGCCGAAGGTCGTGGGCACGGCGTGCTGGGTCAGCGTCCGTCCGGGCAGGGGAGTGTCACGGTGCTCGGCCGCCACCATGGCCAGCTCCCGCGCCGTACGGTCCAGATCGGGCAGCACCGCATCCAGCGTCCGTGCAGCAACCAGCATCAGCGCCGTGTCGAGGATGTCCTGACTGGTGGCACCGCGGTGCACGTACGGGCCCGCGTGTGGCCCGGCGGCGTCGGTGAGGTCGGCCACCAGCGGGATCACCGGGTTGCCGCCGGAACGCGCACGCAGTGCCAGGCCGCGGGCGTCGAACCGTTCGGCGCGGGCGGCGGCCGTCACGGCCGAGGCCGCCGTCGCCGGGGCCAGGCCGAGGCTCGCCTGCACTCTGGTCAGCGCGGCCTCGGCGTCCAGCAGGGCCTGGAGCACTGCGGCGTCACCTGTGCCCGACTCCGCGCCTGAGCCCGCATGTACGGGCGACAGCAGGCCGACGTCGTCCGGAGCCTGGACACCCGGCGGGCCGGGCTCCGGGTCGGCGTCCGCATCAGTGGAAGTCAAGGAAGACCGTCTCCTTCTCGCCCTGCAGCCGGATGTCGAAGCGGTACGAGCCTGTGGCACGTTCCGCCGTCGCCACCAGAGTCTCGCGCCGGACGGCGTCGAGCGAGGCGAGAAGCGGGTCGATGGCGTGTGCCTCGGTGTCCTCAGGAAAGTACACGCGAGTGAAGAGATGGTGCAGCAGCCCGCGCGCGAAGACGCACACACTGATGTACGGAGCGTGACCCGGGCGGGCCGCGGGCAGGAGCGTACGGACGGTCCAGTGCCCGTCCGCGTCGGTGGGGACGCGTGCGAAACCGGTGAAGTCGACGCCGTTGCGGCCCAGGTAGCCGCCGGTGACGGGGTCGCGCCGCATGGAACCCGGAGCGCCCGAGAGGTCACCTTCGGTGTCCGCCTGCCACAGCTCGATCAGTGCGTCGGGTATGGGCTCTCCCGCGCCGTCGTGGACGTGACCGTGCACGGTGACGGCGTCCGTACGGCCCGCCGGGGCGATGTCGCCGCCGCCGGGGAAGGGCAGGGCGTAGCCGTAGAACGGGCCCACCGTGTGGGACGGGGTCGGCTGCGGGGAGCTCATCGGCGGCCCTCCTCGATCCAGGTGGCGGACGGTCCGTCGAGCACGATGTCCCAGCGGTAGCCCAACGACCATTCGGACCGGGAGAGGTCGTGGTCGTAGGCAGCCACCAGGGCCTGCCGTGCGGACTCGTCGGTGACGGACTGCAGGATCGGGTCGTATTCGAACAGC
>DATMEI010000733.1:0-3640 GCA_035556995.1 Streptomyces sp. | reverse complement strand
GACGCCACCGACCGCTCCGGCACCGCCGACCACACCCCTGACGACACCGACCCCGCCGAGGACGCCGACGCATGAAGATCGCCACTCCGCTCCAGTACGCCGACAACCCCCGTACCGCCGCCGACGAGGTCGTGAAGCTGGAGGCCGCGGGTCTCGACGCGGTCTGGGTCGCGGAGGCGTACGGCTTCGACTCGCCCACCGTCATGGGCTATCTCGCCGCACGTACCGAGCGGATGCAGATCGGCGCGGGCATCATCAACGTCTACTCCCGCACTCCGGCGCTCATCGCCCAGACCGGCGCGGGCCTCGACGTCCTCTCCGACGGGCGCGCCCTGCTCGGACTCGGCGCCTCCGGGCCGCAGGTCGTCGAAGGCTGGCACGGCAAGCCGTACGACAAGCCGCTCGGCCGTACCCGCGAGACCGTCGAGCTGTGCCGACGCATCTGGCGCCGTGAGGTCATCGACCACCACGGCATCACCGACATGCCGCTGCCCGCGGAGAAGGGCGGCAAGCTCGGCAAGCCGCTGAAGTTCCTCAACCACCCTGTGCGCGAGGAGATCCCGATTCATGTCGCGGCGCTCGGCCCGGCGAACGTACGGATGACCGCCGAGATCGCCGACGGCTGGCTGCCGCACCTGTTCGTGCCCGAGAAGTCGAAGCAGGTCTGGGGCACCGCGCTGGCCGAGGGGACGGCCAAGCGCTCACCGGAGCGAGGCCCGCTGGAGATCTCCGCGGGCACGGTCCTGTCCGTGGGCGAGGACGCGGCGGCCGTACGGGAGACGGTGCGGCCCCTGATCGCCCTGTACATCGGCGGCATGGGTGCCAAGGGCAGGAACTTCTACAACGACGTGGCCCGGGCGTACGGTTATGAGGAGGCCGCCGAGAAGGTGCAGGACCTCTACCTCGCGGGCAAGAAGCGGGAGGCGGAAGCCGCGGTCCCCGCCGAATTCTGCGAGCTGGTCTCCCTGTGCGGCCCCGAGAGCTACGTGCGCGAGCGCATCGAGGCGTTCCGCGAGGCCGGAGTCACCATGCTCAACGTCGTCCCCGTCGCCTCCGACCCGGCCAGGCTGATCGAACAGGTCAAGAGCTGGCTCTGAGGCCTGCAGAACCGGCCGTGAGGCCAAGACGCGAACAGGCGAGACGAGACGCAGAGGCTCGAAGGGGAGCACCCACCACATGAAGCGCCAGATCTTCAACGAGGACCACGAAGCGTTCCGGCAGACCGTCCGTACGTTCCTCGCCAAGGAGGTCGAGCCGCACTACGAGCAGTGGGAGAAGGACGGAATCGTCTCCCGCGACGCGTGGCTGGCGGCCGGCAGGCAGGGCCTGCTCGGGCTCGCGGTGCCCGAGGAGTACGGCGGCGGAGGCGTGGACGACTTCCGCTACGCGGCCGTGCTCGCCGAGGAGTTCGCACGCAAAGGCGCTGCCGGCATCGCCGTCGGCCTGCACAACGACATCATCGGGCCCTACCTGACGTCCCTCGCCACCGAGGAGCAGAAGCGCCGCTGGCTGCCCGGTTTCAGCTCGGGTGAGCTCATCTCCGCCATCGCCATGACCGAACCGGGCGCCGGATCGGACCTTCAGGGCATCCTCACCAGCGCGGAGGACAAGGGTGACCACTGGCTGCTGAACGGCTCGAAGACCTTCATCTCCAACGGCATCCTCGCCGACCTGGTCATCGTCGTCGCCAGGACGAGGCCCGAAGGCGGGGCGAAGGGGCTCAGCCTCCTCGTCGTCGAGCGCGGAACGGCCGGATTCGAGCGGGGCCGCAACCTCGACAAGATCGGCCAGAAGTCGCAGGACACCGCCGAGCTCTTCTTCAACGACGTGCGGGTCCCCAAGGAGAACCTGCTCGGTGAGCAGGACGGCGCATTCGTCCACCTGATGGACAACCTCGCCCAGGAACGGCTGACCATCGCCGTCGGGGCGATGGCCGGCGCCGAGGAGGTGCTGGCGCAGACCACCGCGTATGTGAAGGAGCGCAAGGCGTTCAACCGGCCGCTCGCCAAGCTTCAGCACATCCGCTTCGAGATCGCCGAGATGGCCACGGAGTGTGCCGTCGCCCGCAGTTTCCTCGACCGCTGCATCGAGGACCACGCGAACGGTGAACTGGACGCCGCACACGCCTCCATGGCCAAGTGGTGGGTGACGGAGCTGCAGAAGCGCGTCACCGACCGCTGCCTCCAACTTCACGGCGGCTACGGCTACATGAACGAGTTCCCCGTGGCCCGCGCCTTCACGGACGGACGCATCCAGACCATCTACGGAGGTACGACCGAGATCATGAAGGAGATCATCGGCCGGTCGATCCTCGACTGAACTGAACTGAACTGAGACCGGCCCCCGACCTCAGCCCGTACGCACCGAAAGGCTGCTGATCTTGAGCACCGAAGCGTATATCTACGACGCCATCCGCACCCCGCGCGGTCGCGGGAAGGCCAACGGCGCCCTGCACGGAACCAAGCCGATCGACCTCGTCGTCGGCCTCATCCACGAACTGCGCCGCCGCTATCCCGGCCTCGACCCCGCCGCGATCGACGACGTCGTACTCGGCGTCGTCAGCCCCCTGGGCGACCAGGGCTCCGACATCGCCAAGACCGCCGCGATCGCAGCCGGTCTGCCCGACACGGTCGCGGGCGTACAGGAGAACCGCTTCTGTGCCTCGGGCCTCGAAGCAGTCAACCTCGCCGCGGCGAAGGTGCGTTCAGGCTGGGAGGACCTCGTCCTCGCGGGCGGCGTCGAGTCCATGTCCCGTGTGCCGATGGGTTCCGACGGCGGTGCCTGGGCGATGGACCCCATGACCAGCCTCGAGACGGGCTTCGTGCCGCAGGGCATCGGCGCCGACCTCATCGCGACCATCGAGGGTTACTCCCGTCGCGACGTGGACGAGTACGCCGCCCGTTCACAGGAGTTGGCCGCCGAAGCCTGGAAGGACGGCCGCTTCGACCGTTCCGTCGTCCCCGTCGCCGACCGCAACGGCCTCACGGTGCTCGACCGCGACGAGCACATCCGCCCCGGCACCACCGCCGACTCCCTCGCCGGGCTGAAGCCCTCCTTCGCCGACATCGGTGAACTGGGCGGCTTCGACGCGGTGGCGCTGCAGAAGTACCACTGGGTGGAGGAGATCGACCACGTCCACCACGCGGGCAACTCCTCCGGCATCGTCGACGGCAGCGCGCTGACCATGATCGGCAGCGCGGAGACCGGTGAGCGCTACGGCCTGCGGCCGCGTGCCCGTATCCTCTCCGCCGCCGTCTCCGGCGCGGACCCGACGATCATGCTGACGGGCCCTGCGCCCGCTTCCCGCAAGGCACTTGCCAAGGCGGGCCTGACCGCGGCCGACATGGACCTGGTCGAGATGAACGAGGCGTTCGCCGCCGTCGTGCTCCGCTTCGCCAGGGACATGGAACTGCCGCTGGAGAAGGTCAACGTCAACGGCGGCGCCATCGCCATGGGCCACCCCCTCGGTGCCACCGGCGCGATGCTGCTGGGCACCCTCCTCGACGAGCTGGAGCGGCGAGAGCAGCGCTACGGCCTGGCAACGCTGTGCGTCGGCGGCGGCATGGGCAGCGCCACCGTCATCGAACGGCTCTGACCGGCAGATCCCGGCAGATCCCGGCAGATCCCCGGCGGATCCGCG
>DATMEI010000732.1:0-5609 GCA_035556995.1 Streptomyces sp. | reverse complement strand
GGGGGCGGGCTCGTCCAGCAGAGGAAGGTTGTAGTCGGCCAGGTCGACCAGCTCGACCGTGGCGTCGCCGTTCTTGACGGCCGAGTGCCGTCCGGCGGCCTCGAGGGCCCACTGGGCCGCGACGGCGGTCCGGCGGTTGGGGCGGGTGCTTCCGACGATGACGGCAATCCGGGTCATGGATCTACTTCCTTTACCTCATGGTTCACTGCCACAAGTAAAGTACAACAAGCATGGCAATATTTACAACGACTGTTGCTCCGCCTGGCCGGCCTCCCCTGCAAGACCAACTGGATTGAGAAAAACGCCACTTGAGCGTGGCGGATGCGACACCTTGCCCGGGCGCGCATGCCGGACGACTCGAACTGTCCGATGCACGTGCCGGAGCAGAAGACGCGCTCGCCCAACTGGTCCTGCGAGAGCCCGGCTTGTTCCCGCAGTTGTCGAAGTGCCCCGCCGTGGAAGGCGCGTGGGGAGGTGTAGGGGTCGAGAGTGCCTTGGGCTGGGGTCATGACCGACGTCCTCTGTCCGCAAGTTGCCTGCTGGGTTGCATCCCCTACTCACCGAAGCCGCCGAGGGTGACGCCATGAGTGCGAACCATGACAACCGGCAATGAGTGATAGGTGATCCGGTCCGTGCACTCGAACCACCCCTCATGCCCGGACGACGAAGTCGTCGAGGCCATCAGCTCGTCCAGTCGGATCGTGAACCGACTTCAGCTGCGGCCCATCCGAGGAGCACGCGCGTGAGCGAGCCACGCCCGAGACAGGAACACCCAGCCTTTGACCTGGGGAACAATCGGGGTCACACTGCTTGTATGACACCTGTACGACAGGGCGAGGGAGGCGGCGCTTCGGGCGCTTCCGTGGGATCGGCCGAGGGAGCCCGGGGTGAACCCGGCGGGCGGCGTCGGCGCTCGTCGTCCCAGGCAGCGCTGGGGCGCAGCAGACTCGCGCAGGTCCGCTTCCGTACCGACGAATTGGAAGCGTTGCGCGAAGTCATGCGCACACTCCATATCGACTCCACCTCGGACGCGCTACGGGAGGGATTGCACCTGCTTGCCCGTGAGGCCGGAGAGGTGCGGGCAGCCGAGGAGATCCGTGCCTTCTATGGCGACCGGCCCGTTCCGCTTCCCGACGGCGTTCTCCCGCCGAGCGACGCCGAACTGGAAGAAGCGGACGAAATGCAGTGGTAAGCGCGGGTGCAGCCATGCGGGGCGAGGTCTGGGGATGCGCGCTGCCTCAGCCGCTTGGGCCACACCCCGTGGTCGTCCTCACTGCCAACAGGATTGCCGCACCGCTCTCGGCGGTCACGGTTGCTCTGATCACGGGCACGTCAGGGGCGTCGGCCACGCACGTCCCTCTCGGAGCGGACAGCGGGCTGACGAAATATGACGAGTCGTACGTGAACTGCGCTGACCTCCACACCGTGGCGAAACCACGCCTGCGCCGCAGGCTCGGGCTGCTGGCTCCGGGTGAGCTGCGAGCGGTGGAGAACGCCGTCAGACTGATCCTCGGCATGCAGCACTGAACGACGCACGTGAGTGGCAACGCGGCGCCACATCGGACCGTTCAAGGCTTGGGGTGTCCGCGCAGCGAGGCCAGAACGAGGCGTCCGTATCGAGTGGTGAGCACCGCGGCTGTCGCAGCCAGGTCCAGGCAGTGATCCCGCATGTCCCGCCGCTCCACGGCCTGGCCGTACGGCTGCCGCTCTCCAACTCCGCGGTGGATCCGATCCGGCCAGAGTGGACGTTGATCAGACAGAGGGGAATTCGCCCTCTTTGACGGCTGCGACGAAGGAAGTCCAGCCCTCGGCGGGGAAGACGAGCGCGGGGCCCTCGGGTGCCTTGCTGTCACGTACGGGCATCACGCCGGGGAAGCCGTCGGCGACTTCGAGGCAGCTGCCTCCCTCGCCGTTGCTGTAAGACGACTTACGCCAGGCAGCGATGCTCAGGTCGTGTGTGGTGCTCATGGCGTTGCGTAGTCCTTCGCCGTCGATTCGAGCATGGCCAGGGACGCCTTCGGTGAGAGCGCGGCGGCCCTGACCAGATCGTATGACCTCTCGTAGCGGTCGACCAGCGCTGGTTCGTCGATGAGTTGGCCTGTGTGAGCGCCCTCCGAGTAGGCCACTGTTGTTGCATCGGTGAAGGTCATGATGGAAGCCATGCTGTTCATCGCGGCATCGGCTGCGGCCGAAAAAGTGAGCACCTGAAGCATGACGCGATGAGAGCGCCCCATCTCAGCGAGGTGCTGTAGCTGCTTGCTCACCACCTTCCGACCGCCAGTTGGGACGCGGAGCACGGTCTCGTGCACAACCACCCACAACTGCGGCGTTGTTGGGTCGTCCAGCAGTCGCTGCCGCCCCAGCCGGGCGGACACGTGCGCCTCGACTTCTTCCTCGGGTGCGAACGGCAGCGTCGCCCGTGTCAGTCCTCGCGCGTAGGCCTCCGTCTGCAACAGCCCCGGCACCAGCATGGGTGCGTACTCGCTGATCGTCGTCGCCAGCTTTTCCAGTTCCGCCGCGTCGGCGAAGTAGTCGGGGTGTTTGGACTGCCGGGCCAGCCTGCACAGCCGTTGAAGGTGCTTGCCGCTGTCCAGTACTTCGTCGAAGAGCTTGGAGACGTCGGTCTGTGGCCGCCGTACGGCCGACTCGAACTGCCCGATGTACGTGCCGGAGCAGAAGACGCGCTCGCCCAACTGGTCCTGCGAGAGCCCGGATTGCTCCCGCAGTCGTCGGAGTTCCGCGCCGTAGAAGGCGCGTGGGGAGGTGTACGGGTCGAGCGCCTTGGGCTGGGTCATGGCCGACGTCCTCTGTCCGCAAGTTGCCTGCTGGGTTGTATCCCCTACTCACCGTAGCCGCCGGGGGTGACGCTATGAGTGCGAACCGTGACAACGGGCAATGAGTGAAAGGTGATCCGTTCCGTGCACTCGATCCACCCCTCGTACCCGGACGACCGTGCCGTCGAGGCCATCAGCTCGTCCACCCAGGCCGTCGTCCGTCTTCAGGACGCCCTGACGGCCCTCGGCATCACCTTGCCCTCCCTCTCCATCGACCTGCTCTCGTGCAGCCGCCCGCTCGACCCCCGCCCCTTGATCGAGCTGGGCCGCTGCAACCTGGAGACGGCCGCCGCGCTCACGGAGGCCCTGCGCAGGGCGGCGGAACGGTGAGCCGGGAGTCGCCTCCGCCGTCGAGAGGGGCCGTTGTCGTCGACGAGGAGCGCGGCCGGGTCGGTGAGGTCATGGATCAGGCAGGCGGCCGGCTTCAGTTGCGGCCCGTACGGGGCGGCCGTGAGTGGGACGCGGACCCGGCCCGCGTACGCACGGCCACGACCGGCGAGCGCCTCGCCGCCACCCTCGCCGCCGTGAACGCCACCAGCAGAGGAGAGCGCACATGAGCGAGTCCCGCCCGGAGCCGGAGGAGCACGACGTGACGAAGCAAGACCGTAGCGACTGATCACTCAACCGACCGCATTAGGCCGGGGCCGTTCAGCCGGTGCGGCGGTGTGGCGGTGCGGCGGAGCGGGTCAGAGCCAGCCCGCCGAGGGCCATGGCGATCAGCCCCACCACCAGGGCCACGTAGGCCCCGCCCAGCCCGTTGCCGGTGCCGAGACCACCGTCGGAGGTGGCCACAACCAGCCCGCCGAGGGCCATGCCGGACAACCCCGCCGCCAGGGCCACGACGGCTCCAAGTCGCCCCGAGCCGTGGCCGAATCGACCGGCGGGGCGGGCCAGCGCCAGCCCGCCGATGACCGCGCCGATCAGCCCGAGGACGGCGGCCGACGTGGCTCCGAGCCGCCCGGCGCTCATGGTGTGAACACTGGCGGCGACCGGCTGGGCCGAGACCTGCGCGGCCGCCGGTCCGGCAAGCGCGAGCACCCCGAGCAGGGCGGCTCCGGCCACGGCAAATACACACCGGACCGGCCTCAGGGCTTCTGATGCGCTCATGTCCCTCTCCTCTTTTGTACGTCTCGTTTCCGGGGTTCGGATGTCTCCTGAGCATGTCGCCGGGAGCACCGCCGGTCGTCCAGCAGACGGATGCACTTCGCGCTGCCGCAGATGGCGCACCCGGCTGCTGCCGACGCCGCAAAGGCGCCGCGAAAGTACTGCGTGTGCGGTAGCGGACGCTCGTCCACGAGCGGGACTCGCTCGCAGAGGCCGTCCGGCTAGGGTGCGCGCATGAGCACAGGACGGTTCGGTGTCCGTGCCGATGTCAGAGACGGGGCGATCGCCGTCGGCGTGGCGGCGACGCTGCTCGTCGCCGGGCTGTCGGAGCAGGACTCCACCACGAATCTCGACCTGCTCGGCTACGCGCTGCTGACGGCCGGCGGCCTGGCCCTGGCCGTACGACGCCGGGCTCCGGTTCCCATCCTGGCAGTCACGGGGCTGTGCGCGGTGGGTTACCAGGCGGCTGGTTTCGACGTACCTGCCGTCGCGTTCCTGTTCGCGGTGTACGCCGCCGTGCGGGCGGGACACCGCATCATCACGGTGGCGGCGTCCGTGACCATGCTCGCCGCTCTCCCCCTCGCGGCCCTGGCCTCCCTGCACGACACGGGCCAGGCGTTCGCGCAGGCCCGAGGCGCCCTCGAGATCGCCTGGCTGATCGCAGCCGGCGCCGCGGGTGAAGCGCTGCGGCAGGCCGAACGACGGGCGGACGAAGCCGAACGCACTCGGGAGGAGACCGCGCGGCGCCGCGCCGACGAGGAGCGGCTGCACATCGCCCGGGAGCTGCACGATTCGCTCGTACACCAGATTTCGATCATCAAGGTGCAGTCCGAGGTAGCCGTCCATCTGGCCCGCAGGCGTGGTGAACAGGTGCCGGAGGCCCTGCTCGCGATTCAGCAGGCCGGTCGTGACGCGACCCGGGAACTGCGGGCGACCCTGGAGGCGTTGCGCGACGACGGCACGACCCCGCCGCACGGTCTCGACGACATCCCAGAACTGGTGAAGCGAGCCTGTACGTCTGGCCTGGAGGCGACGCTGACGATCGAAGGACACCGGTACGACGTGCCGGCCGCGGTGGACCGTACCGCCTACCGGATCGTTCAGGAGTCGCTCACCAACATCGCCCGGCACGCCGCTGCCACCACCGTGTCGGTCCGGATCGACTACCGTCCCGACACCCTCGCCGTACGCGTCGACGACGACGGCAAGGCCACGCCGGACACGGCCCAGGTGCCCGGCGTCGGTCTGCTCGGAATGCGCGAACGCGTCACCGCCCTCGGCGGTCACCTGCGCGCGGAACCGCGCGGCGAGGGCGGCTTCACCGCCCAGGCCGAACTCCCCGTGGAACGAACCTCGTGATCCGTGTGCTGCTGGTCGACGACCAGCCACTCCTGCGCAGCGGATTCCGCGCGCTCCTGGACGTCGAAGACGACATCGAGGTGGTGGCAGAGGCCGCCGACGGGCAGGAGGGCCTCGCCCTCGCCAGGGAACTCCTGCCCGACATCGCCCTCGTCGACATCCAGATGCCGGTCGTCGACGGCATCGAGGCGACTCGGCTCATCGCCGCGGACCCGACTCTGTCCCAGGTGCACGTCGTCATCCTGACCAACTACGGCTTCGACGAATACGTCTTCGACGCGCTGCGGGCCGGCGCCGCCGGATTCCTCGTCA
>DATMEI010000731.1:0-5098 GCA_035556995.1 Streptomyces sp. | reverse complement strand
ACTGATGAGTTCTGCCGACGACGGCCGCAGTCTCGGCCAGTTGGTCGCCTCGGCCACGGCCGAGTTGTCCGGACTGGTGCACGACGAGATCGCGCTGGCCAAGGCCGAGATCCGGCAGGACGTGAAGCGGGGGATCGTGGGCGGGGGCGCCGCGACGGTCGCCGGTGTGCTGCTGCTCTTCTCGCTGCCTGTACTGAGCTTCGCCGCTGCCTACGGCATCCACAATCTGGGCCTGGGACTTGCCTGGTCGTTCCTGATCGTGGGCGGCGCGTTCATCGTTGTGGCGTTGATCCTGCTGCTGCTCGCCATGCGGAAGTTCAAGCGGATCAAGCCGCCGGAGAAGTCGATCGCCTCCGCCAAGGAGACGGCAGCCGTGCTGTCGCGCACCAAGCCGCATCCGCGTGCGTCGGTGGGCAGCGGCAAGGCGGACCCGAGGCTCGAAGGAGGGCCCGGCCGTCGGTCCTTGGAGGAACGAGCTCCGCACTCGGCAGGTGTGTAGAACCCGAACCCCGGGGTGTGACGGGAACAAGCGCCGGTCAGAGGGCCGGTACGAGCGCCGGCACGGGGCGCGCGGAGCAACCCGCGAGCGGGCGTTCACACCTGGCCGCCGACGCGTGACGTCGGCAGGTGGCCCCGCAGCCCTGAGCGGCGTTCGGCCCGGCGGAAGTGTGACAGGCTCGTCCGTATGACCCACCCCGCAGGCCGCGCGAACGTGATCCGTCCTGAAGGCCCCTGGACGCACCGGGACGTGGCCGCGAACGGAGCGCGCTTCCACATCGCGGAGATGGGTGACGGACCGCTCGTACTGCTGCTGCACGGGTTCCCGCAGTACTGGTGGGCGTGGCGGCACCAGTTGACGTCGCTCGCGGAGGCCGGCTTCCGGGCCGTGGCGATGGACCTGCGCGGCGTGGGCGGCAGCGACCGCACGCCGCGCGGCTACGACCCGGCCAACCTCGCGCTCGACGTCACCGGCGTCATCCGCTCACTCGGCGAGCCGGATGCGGCGCTGGTGGGGCACGATCTGGGCGGCTACCTCGCCTGGACGGCCGCGGTGATGCGGCCGAAGCTGATCCGGAGGCTCGCCGTCTCCTCGATGCCGCACCCCCGGCGCTGGCGGGCGGCGATGCTGGGGGACGTACGGCAGACGGCAGCGAGTTCGTACATCTGGGGTTTTCAGCGGCCGTGGGTGCCGGAGCGTCAACTCACCGCGAACGACGGTGAGTTGGTGGGGAAGCTGCTGCGTGAGTGGGGCGGGCCGCGGTTGTCCGAGCAGCCCGATACGCAGGAAGCGGTGGCCCGTTACGAGCAGGCCATGTGCGTGCCGTCGACGGCACATTGCTCGGTCGAGCCCTACCGCTGGCTGATGCGCTCGATGGCGCGCCCGGACGGTATCCAGTTCAACCGGCGCATGAAGCGGCCCGTGCGCGTCCCGACGCTGCAACTGCACGGTTCGCTGGATCCGGTGCTGCGGACCCGGAGTTCGGCCGGATCCGGGAAGTACGTCGAAGCGCCCTACCGCTGGCGGCTGTTCGACGGTCTCGGCCACTGGCCGCACGAGGAGGACCCCGCCGCCTTCACCGCCGAACTCATCGGCTGGCTCCAGGACCCCGAACCGGACCGCTGACCGGCATCGGCTGTCCCCACCGTTTGCGCACGCCACCAACACGTGCCGCGCGCATAACCGTTTGATGACCCGTCAGACGATTACTGACCTTGGGGCAGGGGCAGAGTGCGCTGTATGGGCTGGACGCACGACTACCGTGACGTGGCACGCAACCGCAGCGGACTGAGGGGGCTGGTCCCTGTGCAACGCATGGGACGCATGCGCTCCGATCGGATCGGCGTGGTCGCCGATCCTGGAATTCCTCACTTGCTACGCCGCCGCGCACGCTGGTTCGGCGCGCGGCTGCGGCACCCGCGCGGCTGATACCCGCCGGAACCTCACGCGGCTGATACCCGCCGGTGCCTCACATCGCGCAGTTCTGACTGTCGACCCGTCGGGCCGCACTGCGGCCCCGCTGGGCGTCTCCGCGCACCTCGTCCGCGGTCAGGGCGTATCCCGTGCTGGAGTTGTCCAGCGACTTGGCGAAGATGACGCCGTAGACCTTGCCGTCGGGGGTGAGGAGCGGGCCGCCGGAGTTGCCCTGGCGGATGGTGGTGTAGAGGGAGTAGATGTCGCGCCGCACCTTGTCGCGGTGGTAGATGTCCGGGCCGTCGGCGTCGACTCGGTCCCGTACGCGCGCGGAACGGACGTCGTACGCGCCGTTCTCGGGGAAGCCCGCAACGATGGCACCGTCGCCACGCGTCGCGTCCTTCTCCGCGAATTCGAGGGCCGGAGCCTTGAGCGCGGGCACATCGAGAACGGCGATGTCGCGCTTCCAGTCGTAGAGGACGACCGTCGCGGTGTAGACCCGGCCCACGCCGCCGATCTGCACGGTCGGCTCCGCGACACCACCGACCACGTGAGCGTTCGTCATCACACGCTGCCGGCCGTACACGAACCCCGTGCCCTCAAGCACTTTGCCGCACCGGTTGGCGGTGCCGAGGATCTTGACGATGCTGCGTTCAGCCTTGGCCGCGACCGGCGACTTCGCCAGCTTGGGGTCGGGGGCGGGCACCGCTCTGATCGGTTCGTCGGAGAACGGCGAGAAGACCTGCGGCAGCCCGTTCTGCGCGAGCGTCGAGGAGAAGTCGTTGAACCAGCTGTCGGCCTGCTGCGGCAGTATGCGCGAAACACCCAGCAGCACGCTGGAGTTGCGCACCTCCTTGCTGAGCGTCGGCAGGGACGTACCGGCCAGGGCGGAGCCGATCAGCCAGGCCACGAGCAGCATCGCCACCACGTTCACCAGCGCGCCGCCCGTCGCATCGACGGCACGGGCGGGCGACCAAGTGATGTGCTGCCGCAGCTTGTTGCCGAGGTGCGTGGTGAACGCCTGGCCCACGGACGCGCACACGATGATGATCACCACCGCGGCGACCACGGCGAACGTCCCCGGCGGTGCGTCCTCCGTCAGCTGATTCCACACAGCGGGCAGCACGAAGACGGCGACAAGTCCGCCGCCGAGGAAGCCGATCACCGAGAGGATCCCGACCACGAAGCCCTGTCGATAGCCGATGACGGCGAACCAGACGGCAGCGAGCAGGAGCACAAAGTCCAGCACGTTCACGGGAGCCACCGTCTCATGTGGGTCTCGGGGGTCGTTCGCGACGGTCGGGATGCGACGCGGGCGTCCAGCGCGTCATCGTCACACGTCTGCCGGTCGTCCGTGCGGAGCCGGTTGGGCCGGCTCATGCGTGCCAGTCGAGCGGTACCCGCCTGTCGCGGTCCCAGGGCTGCTCCCAGCCCGCGTAGTGCAGGATCCGGTCGATGACGCCCGCGGTGAAGCCCCACACCAGCGCGGGTCCCACGCTGAAGGCCGGGCCCGTATGGCCCGAGGGATGTGCCGCCATGGCGCGGTTCCCGGGGTCGGCCAGCTCGGACACCGGGACGGTGAAGACCCGTGCCGTCTCCGCGGGATCCACAGGCGATACGGGCGTGGGGCGCCGCCACCACCCAAGCACCGGTGTGACGACGAAGCCGCTCACCGGGATGTAGAGCGCGGGCAGCGTCGCGAAGATCTGCACCCCGGAAGGATCGAGTCCGGTCTCCTCCTCGGCCTCACGCAGCGCGGCCCGCAACGGCCCGTCGCCTTCCGGATCGCCGTCCTGCGGGTCGAGGGCGCCGCCGGGGAAGGAGGGCTGGCCCGCGTGCGAACGGAGGCTGGACGCCCGCTCGATCAGCAGCAGTTCCGGGCGGCCTTGCGCTCCTTCACCGAAGAGCACGAGTACGGCGGAGGGCCGTCCGGCACCGTCTGCCGGAGGCAGGAACCGGCTCAGCTGGCTCGCCTCGACTGTGCCGGCCGCTCGCGCGACAGGCGTCAGCCAGTCGGGCAGCCCGCGTTCGTCGACGTCGACGGGCTCGGCAGTCTCGGCAGGCTCGGCAGGCTTCAGGGGCTCGACGGGCTCAGATGACAGGTCGTCGAGCGAGCCGTCGCGAGCCCGGTTCGTACGAGGTCCGCTCACCGCGCGGCCCCGTTGCCGCCCAGCGGGGGCGCGGGGAGGCCCGGATAGTCCGACGGGGGCTTGAGACGCTGGCCGGGCTGCCCGCCCATTTCGTACTTCAGCAGCTTCTTGGCCTTCTCCGGGTCCAGTTCGCCCTCTCCGTACGACGGGCACAGCTGCGCGATGGGGCAGGCGCCGCAAGCCGGCTTGCGGGAGTGGCAGATGCGCCGGCCGTGAAAGATCGTGCGATGCGAGAACATCGTCCACTCGCTCTTGGGGATGATCTCGGCGATCTCCGCCTCGACCTTGTCGGCATCCGTCTGCTCCGTGAGCTTCCAGCGGCGTACGAGACGGCCGAAGTGGGTGTCGACCGTCAGGCCGGGGACGCCGAAGGCATTGCCGAGCACGACGAAGGCGGTCTTGCGGCCGACGCCGGGCAGCGAGACCAGATCCTCTATGCGGCCGGGCACCTCGCCGTCGAACCGGTCGCGCAATGCCGCCGAGAGCCCCAGCAGGGACTTCGTCTTGGCCCGGAAGAAGCCGGTGGGGCGCAGCAGCTCCTCCATCTTCTCCGGGTCGGCTGCCGCCATGTCCTCCGGAGTGGGGTAGGCGGCGAAGACAGCGGGGGTCGTCTGGTTGACCCGCAGATCCGTGGTCTGGGCGGAGAGCACGGTGGCGACCAGGAGCTGGAAGGGGTTCTCGAAGTCGAGCTCGGGGTGCGCGTAGTAGTACACCTCGCTCAGCTCACGGTTGATGCGGCGGGCGCGGCGGACCGTGGCGAGGTGGGACTCGGGCTTGGCCGGCGCGGCGCTCCTGCTTGCGGGCTTCTCGGCCGCGGCGGACTTCTTGGCCGCGGCCTTCGCGGGTGCCTTCCCGGCGGAGGTCTTCTTGGCGGAGGCGGTCTTCGCAGACGTTTTCTCGGCAGCCGTCTTCTTCGCCCCGTCAGTCGGTTTCACAGGCTTCGCGATCCGCCCCCTGCCGCTTCCGTCAGCGGTGACTTCTGCCCCCTTTGTCTCGCTTGCCCTTTTCACGGGCTCGTGTTCGCCCACAGCGGAAT
>DATMEI010000730.1:0-7560 GCA_035556995.1 Streptomyces sp. | reverse complement strand
TCGCCGGTGGCCAGTTCGTACGCGACGACGCCCGCGGTCTTGCGGATGCCGTCGACCTCGTTCATCAGCAGGTCCAGGACGTAGAACTCGTTGTAGAACTCCACGCCCTCCTTCACGCAGTTCTGGTACAGCGTCTGGAGGATCATGTGGCCGGTACGGTCCGCGGCGTAGCAGGAGCGGCGCACCGGCGCCTCGCCGTGGTTGCGGCTGTGGCCGCCGAAGCGGCGCTGGTCGATGGTGCCGTCCGGGGTGCGGTTGAAGGGCAGGCCCATCTTCTCCAGGTCGAGGACGGAGTCGATGGCCTCCTTCGCCAGGATCTCGGCGGCGTCCTGGTCGACCAGGTAGTCGCCGCCCTTGATCGTGTCGAAGGTGTGCCACTCCCAGTTGTCCTCCTCGACGTTGGCGAGGGCCGCGGCCATGCCGCCCTGGGCCGCGCCGGTGTGGGAACGCGTGGGGTACAGCTTCGTCAGCACGGCGGTGCGGCTGCGCTTGGTCGACTCGATGGCCGCGCGCATGCCCGCGCCGCCGGCGCCGACGATCACGGTCTCGTACTTGTGGATCTTCATTGGGTTACCTCAGCCCCGTACGTACGTCAGCGAATGTTCGGGTCGAAGGTGAAGATCACCAGCGTGCCCAGCAGGACGGTGAACACCGTGGCGGTGTACAGCAGCATCTTCAGCCAGAAGCGGGAGTTGTCCCGCTCCGCGTAGTCGTTGATGACGGTACGCAGGCCGTTCGCGCCGTGCAGCATCGCGAGCCACAGCATCAGCAGGTCCCAGACCTGCCAGAAGGGCGAGGCCCAGCGGCCGGCGACGAAGGCGAAGCCGATCTTGCTCACACCGCCGTCGAGCACGAGCTGGATCAGCAGGTGGCCGATGACCAGCACGACGAGCACGATGCCGGACAGGCGCATGAACAGCCACCCGTACATCTCGAAGTTCGTGCGGGTCGACTTGGGGGTCCTGGCGGTACGTGCCCGCGGGGCCGTGATCAGCGGTGCCGGGTTGTCCACGCCGTACTCACGCGCACCATCGGCGGCGGAACCCTTCGCGGCGCCGGCACCGGCGTTTGCGGTCTCGGTCGACATCGTTCATCAGCTCCCGAACAGCGAATGGAGAGTGTGCTGCAGGACGGGGTAGAAGGCGCCCACCATCAGCACGCCCCAGACGGCCATCACGGTCCACAGCATCTGCTTCTGGTATTTCGCGCCCTTCGACCAGAAGTCCACCGCGACGACCCGCAGGCCGTTGAGTGCGTGGAAGAGGATGGCGGCCACGAGGCCGTACTCCATGACGTTGACGAGCGGTGTCTTGTAGATCGCCACTGTCTCGTCGTACGTCTCCGGGGAGACGCGGACAAGTGCGGTGTCGAGCACGTGGACGAACAGGAAGAAGAAGATGAGGACGCCGGTGACTCGGTGAGCCACCCATGACCACATTCCTTCCCGGCCGCGATACAGCGTTCCAGCCGGCACGGAATAAAACCCTCCGGGAGCGGATGTCAGAGCCTGCCGCCATCTTCGACTCGGGAAAGTGCAGCGGTGTCGGCCGGGCTCGGCCGGGTTAGGTCCACCGGCCTGGGCCATCGTAGCGACGCTTTCCTCGTACAACCGTCCCGGGTGGGGCGGGTGTGATCAATCAGGCACCGCGGGCGGGCGGAACGGAACGCCGGGTGAACGCAGGTGAGGGCCTCGCCGGACGGACGGCGGACCGGCAGTGGACCGGCAGCGGACGGGCGCAGGCGGCGGACGGCTGGCCGGCTGCGGGCCGCCTCAGCGCGGTGCCGCGACGAGCTGCAGGAGCCTCCCGCGGGCAAGGTGGCGCAGCTCGTCGGCCGCCACCACACGCTCCTCCTCCGGGTCGTTGCCGAGCCGGGACCGCACCCCGGCCAGCGCCTGGTCGAGCCGTTCGCCGGGGCTGTAGCCGTCGAGCCAGATGAGGAAGGCGTGCCCGAACCGGTTCTCGTACGCGGCGTGCGCGGCCCGCAGGGCTGTGTGCGCCGCGAGTACGCCGCGCTGGTCGCCGGCTGCTGCCCGTGCCGGCGCGCCGTTCCCGGGGGAGGGCAGTTGCGCCGACTCCGCTTCCAGCGCCCCCGAAAGGTCCTCAGGTGTCATGTCGTAGCTCGCCTCGTCCAGGGCGGCCAGCAGCGCGTCCACGTCCGGGTAGGGGCGGCAGGCGGCGATGCGGGCAGCCCAGTGTCGGCTGTCGCAGCAGCGCATCAGCAGGCTCGTGGTCTCGCCTTCGGGCGCCGCGTTGAAGCGGGAGAGCGGTATGGGCAGCGGAGCCGGCAGCGGCTTGGAGGGCTGGGCGGGCAGTAAAGCCGTCACCACCGGCAGGGCCGCGCACGCGCCGCGCCCGTGCCCTGCCGGGGCCTTCTCGTGGCTTCGCGGGGTGGGCAGGGGCATGGGCTCCTCGGACGATGGAAGTACGGACGAACGGCGGACAGCCGGTGGACAATCCGACGGTGAGCGTGGGCCGTTCGGCTCAGCCGGCGGCTCGTTCCACAACCGCTGTGTGATGCCGGTACAGCGGTGAGGCGCCTCGCGGGACACCGTAACGACGCTGGGACCGATCGATACGACGAGTATGTGAATTTCACCCGGACGGGAACGATCAGGAGCGCATACCTGATGAGTGAAGGAAGAAAAGGGGCAATAACCTATCCATATGGGACCTAAGTGGCCAAAGAAACGGGTGACTTCGACCGCAGCGCTTGTGATGAGCGCCGTGACGGTTCTCACCCTCAGTTCCTGTTCCGGCGAGGACTCGGGCGGAGGCGGCACAGGCGATGAGACCAGTTCACCTGCGGTGCCGACCCCGAGTGGGCCGGCCCGAAAGGGCCCCGCCCCGGCGGCTGTTCCGTCCGTGCGGGACTGGAAGCCGGTGCGCGGGCCGGGCTGGATGCCCTCGAAGTACACCCGGGTCGTCGCCGACCCCGGGGGCCCCCTCGCCGACGAGGCGAAGCTGCTGGCCCGGGAGTTGAACGTCCCCTTCTCCAAGGGCCCGGCCCGCACCGCGGACGTCGAACTGGCGCTGGACCCCGATTCCGGTGCCACGCGGGAGGAGTACGAACTGAGCAGCCGGAAGGGCCAGGTGAAGATCTCCGGTTCCGATCACGCCGGTGTCTTCTACGGCACCCGCACCCTGCTCCAGTCGGTCCGTGCGCGGGGCGGTGTGGCCGACGGCGTCGTGCGCGACAAGCCGGACCGTCCGCAGCGCGGCTTCATGCTCGACATCGCACGCAAGCACTTCAGCGCCGAATGGATCGAGGACCGCATCCGCGAGATGGGCGACCTCAAGCTCAACCAGCTTCAGCTGCACATCTCCGACGACCAGGCCTTCCGGGTCGAGAGCACCTCGCACCCCGAGGTCGTCTCCCAGCCGCGCCTGACCAAGGCGCAGATGCGCCGGATCGTGAAGCTCGCCGAGTCACGGCACATCACTGTCATTCCCGAGATCGACTCACCCGGCCATCTGGGCGCGGTCATCAAGGCCCATCCGGAACTGCAGTTGAAGGACGAGTCGGGCTCGCCGACCGAGGGCGCGATCGACATCTCCAACCCGGAGGCGGCGAAGATCATCGACGATCTGCTCCGCGAGTACGCCGACCTCTTCCCCGGCAGGTACTGGCACCTGGGCGGTGACGAGTATCTCGCTCTGGCCAAGGAGGACCCCGAAGCCTCCTATCCCGGGCTGGCGAAGAAGGCCCGCGAGGAGCACGGCAAGGACGCCGGCGTGCAGGACCTGGCTGCCGCCTGGCTCAACGACCGGGCGGAGGTCGTACGCAAGGAGGGCAAGACCCCGCAGGTATGGAACGACGGCGTGCACGCGGGCGGTGAAGTACGGGTGCACCGCGACCGGCAGATCGCGTACTGGACCGGCAAGGAGGCGGGAGAGCGCGATCCCGTGGACTACCTGAAGGAGGGCTGGAAGTTGATCAACCTCAACGACGAGTACCTCTACTACGTGCTGGGCCAGCCCAACGAGTTCACATATCCGACAGGTCAGCGCATCTACGAACAATGGACCCCGGCAGTCCTGCGAGGCACCAAGCCGGTGCCCAAATCGTTGTCAGGCCCGGATCACATCCCGGGCGGCCGGTTTGCGGTGTGGTGCGATCAGGCCGGCGCACAGACTCCGGAGCAGGTGGCCGATGGCATCCGGATGCCGCTCCGCGCGACGGCGCAGAAGCTGTGGGACCCCGCTGAACCCGCTCTGAGCTGGGCAGACTTCAAGAAGCTCGGCGAACGCGTGGGCTGAAACATGCGAAGGCGACCGGGGTCGCCACCCCCCACAGGAGAGACCCCGATCGCCCTCGAGAACGGGCGCACCACGCCAGGGGCAGGCCCGTACTTCTTTACAGCGTTCTGGGTCCCCATTCTGTTACGTGGTCAACTTACGTGGACGATGACGCACACTTGGCCTTAGCGTGCTCTCGCATCGATGCTGGTCGGTGCGTAGAGAAAACGCAGGCATCAGCGACACGACAGACAGGCGCCCGACCAGGGGCGTGACCAGATCCGTTGGGACATCGCGGAGTGGGGCGAGAAACGGGCGTGCAGGGGGACGACGCGGAGTTGACCGCCGCGGTACGCGCGGCACAGGGCGGGGACGAAGTCGCCTTCCGCACTGTGTACCGGGCTGTGCATCCGCGGCTGCTCGGCTATGTCCGCACGCTGGTGAGCGACCCCGACGCCGAGGACGTCGCCTCGGAGGCGTGGCTCCAGATAGCCCGCGACATCAGCCGGTTCACCGGTGACGCCGACAGGTTCCGGGGCTGGGCCGCGCGTATCGCCCGCAACCGTGCACTCGATCATCTGCGTACGCGTGGCCGCCGTCCCGCCATAGGCGGGGACGAAAGCGATCTGGCGGTGCTGCCGGCCGGCACCGATACCGCCGACGAAGCCATGGAGGCGCTCGGCACCGGGCGCACGATGGCGATGATCTCCCGCCTCCCCCAGGACCAGGCGGAGGCCGTGGTGCTGCGGGTGGTCGTGGGGCTGGATGCGAAGAGCGCCGCCCAAGTCCTGGGCAAGCGCCCCGGCGCCGTACGTACGGCCGCTCACCGCGGATTGCGCAAGCTCGCGGAACTGCTCGAGGAATTGCCGGAGGGTTCGGCAGAACCGGCAGAGGGCCGGGGAGCGTCCCAGTGGGACACGGGCCAAGGTGTGACGCATAGGGCCACGCGAACGCTGAGGGAAACGTGATGGCGGACGACGACCGGTACAGGTGGCTGGACGACGAAGTCGCGGAGGGCTTGCTCCGTGGTTCGGCGGTCGATGCGCGTAGCGCGCAGCGCGGTGGACGTCGCAGGGAGGACCGCGACAACGTTGAAGCGGCTCCCACCAGCACTTCTGGACGGTCAGGCGCCGTGACACCGTCCTGGGCGCGCAATGCGGCAGCCGGGGCGGAAGTTCACCCTGCCGACCGGCTCGCGTCCGTACTCGACGCCCTCGTGGCCGAGCAGACCGCGATGCCGCACGCGATGGGCGCGGGGCGGGCAGGGCGACTGCCGGGTCAGACGGGTCAGTCCGCAGAACTTCCCGGAGAGGCCGCCGCGATCGAGGCCTTCCGCGTGGCGCACGCCGAAACCCTCCACAGCGGAACGGTCGACATCAGTGCGGGGCCCACGGAGTCAGGAACCGTCGTCGGCCGACGGGCCGTACGTGAGGAACGACGCCGGTCGGGCGGACGAAGGTCCGGTGGGCCACGGCGTCTGTCACTGGGCGGACGCCCGCTGCGTGCGGGCTTCGCGATGGCGGTGGCCGGGTGCGCGCTGGGCGGGGCCGCTGTCGCGGCCGGCGCCGGAGTGCTGCCCACACCGTTCGGCGGTGGCGGTTCGCCCGCGACGAGCGTCTCGCCCCTGGCGAGCCCGAGCGGTGGCGACCGCGAGGCCGCCCTTGGCGGCGGCGACGGAAGCCCCGAAGACAGCAACGGGCCAAGACGCGGCACCCGCGAGGGCGGATCCGGGCCGTCCGACTCGCCGGACGGCAAGGACCTCGCGGGTACGGAGCGCGGGCAGGACGGCAAGGACTCCAAGGGTCCCGGTGGCGAAAAGGGCTGGCAGGACGGCGACGGCAAGGGCCTGTCCGAGTCCGAGAAGAAGGCGATCGCGCGTGCCATGTGCACGGCCTACGAGGATCAGAAACTCTCCACGCAGGACCGGTTGAAGCTCGAGGCAGTGGCAGGCGGTCCGGCGGGTGTGCGCAAGTTCTGCGACAAGCACGGCGGCAACAGCGGTGTTCAGTCGGGGGGCGTGGGCACCCCGGGCGACTCCGGCGGCAACGGTGACGGCGGCGACGACGGGTCGGGGAACGACGGCGGGGGCGACTCCGGCGGTGATTCCGACGGCGGCGACTCGGGCGGCGCGGACGGTGGCGACTCCGGCGGTGACGCGGGCGGCGGCGACGCATCGGGCGGCGTAGGCACACCGAGCAACGGTGGCGCTGACGGCTCCGGAGGCGACTCCCGCGGCCAAGTCGACGGTTCCACACCGGAGTCGGGCGACGACGGCTCTGCCGCGTCCGACGACGAAGACGGTTCGGCGGAGCCGGATGCGAGCGCATCGGCTGACGGCTCGAAGGTGTGACGCACGCCACCTGAAGGATCGGGCGGAGTGAGTGCGCCGGCAGTGCCGGTGATTTCTCCGAGGGTTCTGACGACTCGTACTGCCCTGAGGGCCTGACGCCCGGCCCGACGTTCTGAGGGCCAACTCCACGGGCTCACACCGGAGTCGGGATGACGACGGCTCTGCCGTGCCCGGCGTGACGGCTCGGCGGGGCCACTCGAGGGCGACTCCGCCGACACGATCCCGAGCACATCGGCGCACCTCCGGAGCATGTGACGTACGCCACACAATTTAGTTGAATGCTGGTGTGACATTTTCAAGCTGGATGACGCAGTGAGAAGTGAGCCGACTGGTCATCGGCTGCGCGACAAGTCCGAGGTTCCCCCCGTACCTTCGGGCTCGCGCGAATGGCGCGGGCGGGACACGTTCCCCCGGTCCCGCCCGCGCCCCATCAGACTCTCACCGGCAGCCACAGGCGCCGTCACTTGTAGACGACGACCTTGTCGCCCTTTCTCACCTGCGCGAAGAGCGCCGCGATCTTCTTCTTGTCACGGACGTTGACGCAGCCGTGTGACGCGCCCTGATAGCCGCGTGCCGCGAAGTCCGAGGAGTAGTGGATCGCCTGGCCGCCGCTGAAGAAGAGCGCGTACGGCATCGGGGTGTCGTAGATCGTCGAGACGTGGTCGCGGCTCTTGAAGTCGACGCCGAACTTCCCTTCCCGCGTGGGCGAGTAGGCCGAGCCGAAGCGCACGTCCATCGCCGAGTGCATCTTCCCGTTCACGTACCACGCCAGCGTGCGGCTCTTCTTGCTGACGCACAGGGCGCGGCCGGTGAGGCAGCGCGGGTCCGGGGCGTCCAGGGGCAGGGTGGTGGGCGGATACAACTCGTCACGGACCGGCGGTGAAGTGCGGGTGCTGAGCGAGGTCCAGGCGCGGGACGTCATCTTTCCGGTGCGGTCCATGCCCTGCTGCCGCTGGAAGGCCACGACCGATG
>DATMEI010000729.1:0-14179 GCA_035556995.1 Streptomyces sp. | reverse complement strand
AACAGAAGGGCATCCCCATGGCTGTAAGCCTGTCCAAAGGCGGCAACGTCTCCCTCACCAAGGAGGCGCCGGGCCTGACCGCCATCACGGTCGGCCTCGGCTGGGACGTCCGTACCACCACGGGCACGGACTTCGACCTGGACGCCAGCGCCATCGCCGTGAACCCGACCGGCAAGGTCTACTCCGACCAGCACTTCGTCTTCTTCAACAACAAGACGACTCCCGACCAGAGCATCCAGCACACCGGCGACAACGTGACGGGTGAGGGCGAAGGCGACGACGAGCAGATCAACGTCAACCTCGCCGGTCTTCCCGGCGACGTCGACAAGATCGTCTTCCCGGTCTCCATCTACGACGCCGAGAGCCGCAGCCAGAACTTCGGTCAGGTGCGCAACGCCTTCATCCGTATCGTCAACCAGGCGGACCAGGCGGAGATCGCGCGCTACGACCTGAGCGAGGACGCGGCCACCGAGACCGCCATGGTCTTCGGCGAGCTGTACCGCAGCGGCGCGGAGTGGAAGTTCCGCGCGGTCGGCCAGGGTTACGCCTCCGGCCTCGTCGGCATCGCCCAGGACTTCGGCGTCAACGTCTGACCCGGGTACCTACGCGGCAAAGGGCGGTGCTCCTCCCACTGAAGGGAGGGGCACCGCCCTTGCTGTGCCGGCCTTGCCGTGCGGCCCTGCCCCGGGCGTGCACGGGCCTGCGTGCCCCGTGACACGATCGGCCGGTGCTCGACATCGGCTACTCGCTCTCCCCTCGCTTCCCGGACCCGCCGCAGACGGACTACCGCACGGCCGACGTACGAGCGCTGCGCCACGACCTCTTCAGCGGAGACGTCTATCTCGCCGACACGGAGACGGACCGCGAACTGTCCACAGCCTGGGGCTGGTTGCCCGTGCTCGACTTCGCCTGGGCCCTGTGCGACATCGTCGAGCAGCTCGACGCCGACCCGCTCGGCAGCCGGGCCGCCGGACCGCAGCGGGCTGAGGTGGACTTCACCGAGAGCACCGAACGACTGCGATTCGAGCGGCGCTTCGGCTGGGTGGACATCACCGCCGACTGGGTCAGGCGGGAGGACGGCCGCAACCCTCCCCTCACCTGCGCGTACGCCGAACTGCGGCGTGAGACCCGCGACTTCCTGCAGGACCTCGTCGCCGATCTGACCGACATGCACGAGGGGCTGGCGGACAACCCGGCTCTGTGGAGCCTTCAGGCGCGCTTCCCCCGCGTCTGACCGCTACAAGCGGTACGAGCAGTACGAGCGTTACACGACGCGGGTACCGCTGCCGCGCGGCTTCAGGGCCCGACGCGTACGCCGATCTCGGACGCGAACGCCGGGGCCAGCTCCATCAGTTGCACCGAACTGATCACCGCCCCCGTCAACTGCCCCACACCCGCTGCGATGTCCAGCTCCGCCGCCTCCCGCAGATCCACATCCGTCAGCGTCGCCCGGCTGAAGTCCACACCGCGCAGCACACATCCGGGAAAAGCGACCCGTTCGAGCGTGGCACCGCCGAAGTCCGGTTCCACCAGCACGCAGTTCTCGAAGGTGACGTCCGCCAGTGTGGTCTGGCGCAGATTGAGGAAGTCGATCTTCCCGCCGCGCACCAGCACCCTCGTCATGTGCGCGCCGTGCACCTGCACGCCGCCCAGCCGGGCGTCCAGCAACTCCACGTCCCGCAGTTCCGCGCCCGCCAGGTCCGTACCGACGCCCGAGACCCCCTCGAGCACGCTGTCGAGGAGCCGGGCACGCTCCCACCTGGCATCGTCGAGCGAGCAGCGATAGAGGCCGCAGTCCAGAAACGTCGCCCCCGCGCCGTCCGTACCGCCCAGATCCAGGTCCTCGAAGCGCACCCCGTCGTAGTCCCGCTCCAGGACCGGGACGCCCTTGCCCGCACTGCTCTCCTCGGTGGGCTCGTACGCCCGCAGATCCGGGAGAAACACCTCGGGACGCCTCGGACTGCTCACCGCTCTGTTCGTCTTCTTCGCCGTCGTCCTCGCCACCAGCACATCGTGCACCCCGCCACTGACAACAGGGCTGCTCTGCAGCACCGGTCAGCGATGCGGGGATACGGGGCGGCGGAGGCGGCTCGGGTACGGGGGCGGCCGGAGGGGGAGACGGTGCCGTCCCCCGTACGCGAGCCGGGCGGAGCGGCTAGCTTGCCGACTTGCCGTATTCGGTCGCCATCGAGCCTGCGAAGTCGTACATGATCACTGGCTCGTCCCCGACGACCCACGCGTCGTGTCCCGGCGGGCAGACGAACACGTCTCCGGGCCCGACCTCGGTCTCGGCGCCGTCGTCCATCCTGACGCGCAGCCGCCCCTGGAGCATGAACCCGTTGTGGTGGATCTCGCAGGTGTCCGTCCCGGCGATGGGACGCACCGACTCCGTCCAGCGCCAGCCCGGTTCGAATGTCGCGACGGCGAAATCCAGCCCTGTGAGGTGAAGGGCTTCGATGTGACCCCGAGGGAAGTCGCGCCGTTCGTCGGCCTTGTCGACCGTCTTCACTTCCATCATGAGGCTTTCCTCCAATCGTCCCCCTGCTCGTTCCATGGTGCTGCCGGAGACGAGCAAGCGGCGAACACCGAGAGCACGGACTTCGCACCGCGGGTGACGGCAGAGGCGATCAAGGCTTCCCGAGGCCCGTCCGGGGCGCTGGAGTGCTCAGCAAAAGGCCGGTGGCCCCCGGAACGCATTCCGGGGGCCACCGGCGGGGCGGGTCCCGCCGACCGTTGGGCGACCGGCGGGTGCGGTGCTCAGCCCGTGGCGAGCACCTTGAGGCGGGCGAACGACCCGTTGAAGCGGTTGTGGTCACCGACCGTCTTCCCCGTCGACGTGTACTGCCAGAAGGTGTGGAACGGCCAGCCCCCGGGCAGCGAACCGACGGACGAGCTCCAGCTCGGGATCCACAGGGGATTGGTCTTGCTGAACTTCGTCGAGTTGCCGGTGCACTTCTTCCACCAGGTGGTGGAGGTGTAGATGACGGCGTCACGGCCGGTCCGCGCACGGTAGGTCCTGACGAAGTCGCCGATCCAGTCCACCATGCCCTTCTGGGACTTGCCGTAGCAGGCGGAGCCGTAGGGGTTGTACTCCACATCGAGCGCGCCGGGCAGGGTCTTCCCGTCCTTCGACCAGCCGCCGCCGTGCGAGGCGAAGTAGTTGGCCTGGGCGGCACCGCTGGAGTTGGAGGGCACCGCGAAGTGGTACGCCCCCCGGATCATGCCGCTCTTGTACGAACCGTTGTACTGCTGGGTGAAGTGGGGGTTGGTGTAGCTCGTGCCTTCCGTCGCCTTGACGTAGGCGAAGCGCACGCCGCTCTTCCGCAGCGTGGACCACGCCACGTTGCCGTTGTGGCTTGAGACGTCCACGCCTTCGACGGACGAGGCAAGCGTCCGTGACGACATCGAGCCGTCCGAAGCGTCACCTTCATGAGCTTTGAGGGTGGAGCCCATCCAGTCCTTCTCTGGGTGAGCCAGTCGCTCCCCTTCGCCCTCCGCCACTGCGGTTCCAGGCAGTACGAGCAGGAGGGCGAGGGCGGTGAGGAGTACGGCGGGGGTCCCCGCCGTGCCGGAGAGGGCACGGCGCGACGGGCCGGACCTGGGCAGGGGCATGCGTGCCTCCGTAGATGTCGATGAGTCGCGCAGCAGCAGATCGAATGTATCGGTAGAAAAACGTATTAATTGGACGCCTCGCCGTGCGGGACTGAGCTGCGAGGCCGTCGGCAGGCACGCGGGGGGACGGCCGGACGGGCCCCGGCGGCGCCCCGGGAAATGGCCGACATTCGACCCTGACGGTTGTGGAACCGTCCGGCATGTGGCAGTGAACTCCTGTACTCGGCACGTGAGTTGCACAAGCAGTTGTCCCGCCCGTGCGATGGCCGGACGCTGATGTCACATCACTTGAGTTCGGCGAACGGGGGAAGAATGAATACGGTTCGAATGTCCGTTCAGGGTCCGCACAGCGCGGTCGAGTTCCGGTCGCTCTACAGATGGCTGCGCCATGAGGGCGGAGAGCTGCGCGCAGCGGGGATCAGGATGGGGGATCCCGGTTCGCTTCCGGGTCCGGGCGAGATGGGCGGAACCCTGGAGGTCGTGCAGTTCGCCTTCGAGGCTGTGGCCCAGTACGGCGCCCTCGCGGTGGCGATCGCATCCTGGCGCAAGGCTCATGAGCCCCGGTCGGCACTGGTCTTCGAACGGAACGGGCTGAAGGTCTCACTGGACGAGGCGCAGCTGCTGGAGGACGAATCCGTGCGCAGGGTGCTGCAGGAGCTGATGGCCGCTCAGGTCCGCGAGGACGAACGCGGCGAAGACAGCCGCGACGGCGAGGTCGACCAGAGCGAGCCCGGCGACGACGGCGAGAGCACCGGAGACGCGGCGTGACCCCGGAGCACGGCGCCGGTCCGGCGCACCCGGGCAACCGGGAGACACGGCGTACGGGCACAGCAGCACTGCCGGGACAGACTCGCCACAGCGAAGGCGAAGGCCAGGGCCAAGGCGAGGGCCAGAGCGAGGACGACCGCCCCGACAGGCGGGACAGCCCCGCCCGTATGGACCCCGAGCAGTCGGCCTGCGTCCTTGTCGGCGTCAGCAAGTACGCGCATCTGCCCGACCTGCGCTCGGTGAGCGGAAGCCTGGCCGCCCTCCAGCGGTTGCTGGCAGACGACTCGGTGTGGGGGCTGCCCAAGGACCGGATCTGGGCGGTGCCCGACCCGCAGACGGCAGGAGATCTGACCGAGCCGGTCTACGAGGCGGCCGAGAAGGCCACCGACACGTTGATCATCTACTACGCGGGGCACGGCCTGCGCAGCATCGAGGACGACCAGCTCTACCTGACCGTCGCCACGTCCCGCGCGAACCGCTCCGAGACGACCGTTCCGTACCGCCGCCTCAAACAGATCCTCGAAAGCTGCCGCGACCGGGTCAAGCGACGCGTTGTCGTCCTGGACTGCTGTCACAGCGGTCAGGCCCTGGACGGCATGGCTGTGTCCGACGCCGCTCTGCAGAACGCGGAGTTGCAGACCAAGGGCTCCTACGTACTGACCTCCACCGCCAAGGACGAGAAGGCGCACGCGGACTCGGCGAAGCAGTACACGGCCTTCAGCGGCGAGCTGATCAAGATCCTCGAGACGGGCGACACGCAGCGCCCCCGTCAGAGACTGCTCTCGCTCGACGACATCCACGAACTCCTCGTCGAGGCCTTGGAGCTGCGCAGCCTTCCGCACCCACGCAACCAGGACCAGGACGGCGTCGGGACCCTCCCGTTCGTATGGAACCGGGCATCCGGACAGCACCGGCCCCGGCTCGTCACTCCGTACTGGAACCCCCGCAGGCGGGTGACGGCCGGGCTGATCCTGGCAGCGACGCTGGCCGCCGGCGCGGCGGGCGGTTATTGGGCACCGGGACTGCGGGATCAGCCGGAGCAACCGTCCGCGGCGATCCCGGGTGCGTGCGGCAAGGGGAGCCGCGCGACGCTGCTCGACGTGTCCGACCGGCTCGACTTGAGCCCGCACAACGAGTTCCAGGGCAACGAGGTCGCGGGTCTCTCCGCGTTGTCCTTCGCTGACGGGAGCCGGCAACGTGCGTACGCGGTCCGCGACAACCTGCCGCCGCACATCTTCTCCCTCTCGCTCGGCTCCCAGAACGAGCTCCCGCGAAAGCTGAAGCCGGACGTCCTGGAGGTGCAGGGGATCTACAAGGCCGACGGGTCGCGCTTCAAGGAGTTCGACGGTGAGGGCCTGGTCGTCGAGAAGGGCGGGAAGACCGCCCTGGTGAGTTCGGAGAAGACGCCCGCCATCCGCCGCGTCCGGCTCGGCGACGGCCGCCAGATCGGCAAGGAACTGCCTCTTCCCGACAGCTTCCAGCCGTCGCCGCGCGGAGTGGCCCAGGGCACGCGCAACCTCGAATCCCTGGCGGCCACCCCTGACGGAAAGCATCTCTACACCGGGATGGAAGGCCCGCTGCTCGGCGACGAGGACGTACACGGCCGCCACCAGGTACGGATCCAGAGGTACGAGGGAAGTCCGGGCGACGACTACGAACTCGACCAGCAGTTCGCCTACCAGACCGAAGACGGCCTGTACCTGAGCGAACTCGTGGCCGTCGACAAGGACCATCTGCTCGCCCTGGAACGCGGTTACATCAGCGGGCTGGGCAACGGCATCCGGATCTACGAAGTCGACATCGGCAGCGCGGAGAACGTCATGGACACCGAGCGCCTGGTCAAGGAGGACAGCGATCTGCTTGCACGCAAGAAACTGCTCGTCGACCTCGCGCACTGCCCTCCCGGCGACGTCACCACGCGGGACACCCAGTCGAACCCGCTGCTGGACAACGTCGAAGGCATGGCGCTGGACCCGGGGAAGCAGGGCGACGACCCGGCCCAGGGCCAAGGAGTTGTGGGCCGCCGCACCCTGTACCTGATCTCCGACAACAACGCCAGGTACCGGCAGACGACCCGCCTCTACTCGCTGGCTGTCTCCCTGCGCTGGTCGTGACGGGCCGGACGGGCCAGGGCCGGCCGTCACGACGTACAGCAACCGCCTTCACGGCAGTAGTGGCAAAGTGGATGCATGTGCGGCAGATACGCCTCGACTCGCAGCCCGGAAGACCTGGTCGACCTCTTCGAGGTCGACCAGTGGAACCCGGAACAGGCACTGGCACCGAACTACAACGTCGCTCCGACCGACGCCGTGTGGGCCGTCCTGGAGGCCGCCGATCGCGAAACGGGAGCTGTGGAGCGGCAACTGCGGCCGCTGCGCTGGGGCCTGGTGCCGTTCTGGGCGAAGAGCCCGAACGTCGGCGCGAAGATGATCAACGCCAGGATGGAGACCGTCCACGAGAAACCGGCCTACCGCCGCGCGTTCACCAAACGCCGCTGCCTGCTGCCGGCCGACGGCTTCTACGAATGGCAGACCGTCCCGGCGACCGGGACCGACAAGGCCTACAAGCAGCCCTACTTCATCAGCCCGCACGACGGACAGGTGATGGCGCTGGCGGGCCTGTACGAGATCTGGCGGGATCCCGAGCGCGACAAGGACGATCCGCAAGCGTGGTGGACGACCTGCACCATCATCACCACCGAAGCCACCGACGCGGCCGGAAGGGTCCATCCGCGCATGCCGCTGGCCATCGACCCCGCTGATCAAGCAGCCTGGCTCGACCCCGCACACCACGACCCGGACGAGCTCCGCGCGCTTCTGTCCTCCCCCGCAGGAGGCCACCTGGACGCCCGTACGGTCTCCACAGCGGTCAACAACGTACGCAACAACAGCCCCCACCTCCTGGAACCGGCAGGAACAGGCAAGTGACCCGCACGCGCCGGCCTGCTGACGCATCGGCATCCCCGGCCTCCCCGCCCGGTGAACCCGTCTTCGTCGCCGATTTCTCCTCGAAGCGGCAGTGGGTGGCGGGCCGTTCATGGGCCTATCCGGGCGGCGGCCCCACCAACCCCGGGGACGACAAGCTCGACCACCTCGTGCCCGACCCCTCCTACAGCCGAACCGGCGTCTTCCGCGCCACTCCTCGTCCCGAGGGCACGTGGTGCGCCGGTCTCCTCACCACCGAAGGCAGCGAGGAGGGCTTCACCGTCCGCACAGGCGACATCCTCGACGCGCGCGTACGGCTGCCCGAGGACGTGGGAGCGTGGCCCGCGATCTGGACATGGCGGGACGGCGGGAACGAGATCGATGTCTTCGAATACCACCCCGACAACGCCGACGTGCTCGAACTCTCCAACCACGTCAACGGCAGCGGGCACTACTACACCGACCCCGCCGTCCACCCCGGCGCCCGGGTCGGTGTGCGAGTCGAGTTCGGCGCGGAATCGGTCACCTGGTACGTCAACGGCGACGTCGCCTTCGCCGACGGCACAGGCGTGGGCGATCACTGGTGCGCCTGCCTCGTCGTGAACCTCTCGGTATGCGCGGGCAAGCACCATCCCGCACCCCGGCCCACCGCACAGTCCCTCTCCTTCCAGGTGAGCGACCTGCGCGTATACCGGCCTTGACCACCGGGCCGGCCGCGTCCCCTGAACGCCCATACGGGCGCGACCATTCGCCGTACATCCAGGACGACTTGGCGTGGCCAGGTGAACCGTGCTTTGCCGGCGCTGGACGATCGGGAAGCCCCAGGGACTCAACCCGACGAATCGACCGGAGCGAACCGTCATGGCTGCCACGCACACCACCCACCCGAACCACACGCACGAGCACGGTGACAATTGCGGGCACGTGGTCGTGCCACACCATGACCACGTGGACTACGCGCACGACGGGCATCTGCACCGCATCCACGAAGACCATGCCGACGAGTGCGAACCCGAAGCTCACAGCACGCACGCCGAGCACACCCACCAACACGGCATGACGTGCGGACACGTGGCCGTCCCTCATGAGGACCACGTCGACTACGTACACGACGGTCACCGGCACGCGTACCACGACGACCACTGGGACGAGCACTGAACGATCACAGGACGGATGGATCGAGGGGGCGCCGGTCCAGCCGTATCCCGGATGGGGTGGGCTGGTCAGCCGTCCAAGGTGAAGTCGACGACGATCCGTCGTTCGGCCAGGCCCTGTGCCTGTCGTTCCCAGGCACAGCGCGGCCGACGACAGCCGGGCCACCGTCACCGACCCACTCAGTGCGTCCTGGCCGGTGGTCGATCAAAGAAAACTTTGATGACGGCACTTTCCATTGTGGCGAAGTCAAAGTCTTGTTAGGTTCCCGTCCATGCCGAACGACCAGCCCGACTTCAGTTCCGGCGTCGGGGCCCGACTGCGCCGTCGTAGGCGGGCCCTCCATCTGACGCTCAAGGACGTGGCCGGGCAGACCGGCCTCACCGAGGGGTACCTCTCCCAGGTCGAGCGAGACCAGGCGAACGCGAGCGTGCACACCCTTCAGCGACTGTGCGGGGTACTCAAACTCACCGTTGGCGACCTCTTCGACCAGGGCGGATCCGTAGCCGGCCCGGTACTGCGCTTCCGGGACACCCACGGCATGTCTTTCGGTGAGGGCGCCACGAAGATCAAACTCACCCCCGGATCCTTCGACCACCTGGAAGTGCTCCTCGGCCACTTCGCCCCGGGCGGCTCCACCGGCGTGGAGCCCTATACCCACGGCAGCTCCGAAGAGCTGCTCCTGGTCCTGTCCGGCGAAGTGGAGGTGGAGATCCGCGGGCAGCGCCACAGGCTCTCCGCCCTGGACTCGATCCACTACCTCAGCAGCGAGCCCCACCGCGTCGCCGAGATCACCGGCACCCAAGAGGCCCGCGTCCTGTGGGCGATAGCACCCCCCACCTACTGAACTCCCACTCCGCCGAGACACCCCGTCGCCCCCCGCTGGAGCCACTGATGACCGCATACCGCAACGGCGAGATATCGCACTGGATGCGGGCTGCCCACACAGCGGACGGGCCGGCCGACTCGTCGCAGCGCCGGACCGCGGACCTCCCCGACGAGGAACAGGACCTCACCGTCGTCGGCGGTGGCTTGACCGGACTCTGGGCCGCCTACCACGCCGTCACGGATCACCCCGGCGCGAAGATCACCGTCCTGGAGGCCGAAGAGGTCGGCTACGGCGCCTCCGGACGGAACGGCGGCTGGCTCTCGCCACTCATCCCCGGCAACCGCGCCGTGTACGCCAAAGCTGCCCGGGCCCGAGGGCAGGACGGTGCCGCCACCGTCGCCTCCTTCCAGCAGGAGATGGACGGAGCCGTGGACGACACGCTCCGCATCCTCCAGGAGGAGGGCATCCAGGCAGACCAGCACCGGGGCGGGCATCTGCGCGTGGCCACCACCCCGGCCGCGATGAAACGCCTCGAACTGACCCACGCGGCAGACCTCGCCAACGGATACCGCAAGCAGGACCTCCAACTCCTCGACGCCGAAGCCGTCAAGAAGCGCATCGCCGTCCGCCCGGCGCTGGGCGGCCTGCTCACCCGCACCACCGCGCGACTAGACCCCGCCAAGCTCATCCGCGGTCTCAAGGCGGTCGTGGAGGCCAAGGGCGTACGCGTCGTCGAAGGCACGCGCGCCACCCGGATCGCGCCCGGCACAGTGATCACCTCGCGCGGAACGGTGCGCGCCACGACCATCCTGACCTGCCTGGAGGCCTACTCCGGCCAGGTCGACAGCGACGCCCGCGGCCTCGGCAAGCGGGACATCATCCCCGTCAACTCCTCGATGGTCGTCACCAACCAGCTCCCCGAAGACGTCTGGGAACGCATCGGCTGGCAGGGCCGGGAATGCCTGGGCGACGCCGCGCACGCATTCGTCTACGCACAGCGCACCGCCGACGACCGCATCGCCATCGGCGGCCGTGGCACGCCCTACGCCTTCAACTCCGGAACCCCCGGCCAGGGCAGCGTGGACACCCGTACGGTGCGCACTCTGTGCGAACGGCTCCAACTGTTCTTTCCCGACCTGCAGTTCACCGTCGAACACGCCTGGCGAGGCGCCATCGGCGTGACCCGCGACTGGTGCACCGGGATCACCTTCGACTCCGGCACCAGGATCGGCGTCGCGCGCGGCTTCGCCGGACACGGCGTCACGGCCACCCACCTCGCCGCACGGACGCTCCTGGACCGGGCAGACGGACGCGACACCGCGCTGACCCGGCTGCCGTGGAACGAGCACGACTCAGGGCGCTGGGAGCCCGAACCGCTCCGCTGGGCCGGCGTCCACGCCATGTACCGGCTCTTCGGCGTCGCCGACCGGTGGGAGGAAAGCCGCCACTCCCAGAACACCTCCCTCATAGCCCGTTTCGGCTCGCGACTGGCAGGACTCAGCGAATGACGACGAACCCGCACCAGACCACCACGGCGACCGACCGCGACACCGACGAGACACCGGTCGGGAAACCCGGGCACCCCCTCCGGCGCGGCCTGTGGAGCATGGCCTTCACCGAACTGTGGGAGCGCTACTCCTTCTACGGCCTGCAGGGAATTCTCTCGTTCTACCTGCTCTACGCAGTCGCGGACGGCGGTCTCGCCCTGGACCCGGCCGTCGCGGCGGGCATCGTCGGCGCCTACGGCGGCGCCGTCTACCTGTCCCAGATCCTCGGCGCATGGCTGGGCGACCGGCTCGTCAGTCCGCAGAACATGGTGCTCTACGGCGCCGTCGTCATCACCGTCGGGCACGTGGTGCTCGCCTTCTCACCCGGCCTCACCGGGCTGGGCGTCGGACTGGGGTGCATCGTCCTCGGCACCGGCGCGCTGAAGACGAACATCGCCTCGATCGTCGGCTTCGTCCTGGACGACAACGAGCGCTACCGGGACGTCGGCTTCTCGTACTTCTACATGGCCATCAACATCGGTGCGGTGGTCGGCCCGCTCACCACCGGCCTCGCCCAGAACGAACTCGGCTTCCACTACGGATTCGGGCTGGCGGCCATCGGTATGTGCGCGGCGCTCGTCCAGTACACAGCCTCGATGAAGCAACTCCCCGAGCGTGCCCGGACCGTCAACAACCCCCTCCCCGCGAATCGCCGTCCGCTCCTGGCCCTGGCGGTACTTGCCTCTCTGGCGGTCGTCGGTGCCGCCGTCGCCACCGGCCTGCTTCGCGCGGAGAACCTGTCCACCGTGGTGACCGTCGCTGCGCTCGTGGCCGCCGCCGTCTACTTCCTCATCATGACCAGGGCTTCGGCAGTCAGCCGCGACGAGCGCCGACGCATCCTCGGCTACCTTCCCCTCTTCGTGGCGTCCGGGGTGTACTTCGGGTTCCTGTTCCAGAAGTTCACCGCGATCTCGATCCTGATAACCGAACGCATCGACCTGCACATCGGCGGCTGGACGTTCCCGGTCGCATGGATCACGACCGTCAGCCCGCTGGCGGCCGTCCTCATCACCCCGCTCATCGCCAGGATGTGGAACACCCTGGGGGACCGCCAGCCCGGAACGGTGGCCAAGGTCGCCATCGGACTCACCCAGATCGGCTGCGCCTACCTGTTCCTGCTCCTCATCTCCGAGGCCACCGGGAACGCCGAGATCCCGCTGATCCTCATCCTCCTGTTCATGATGCTGGCCGGTTCCTCCGAGGTCTTCGTCGGCCCCATCGGGCTGTCCCTGGCCACGAGGATCGGCCCTGAGAAGTTCCGATCCCAGATGGTCGGACTGAACTTCCTCACGCTCGCCCTGGGCTCGTCCCTGGCAGGGCTGCTCGGCCAGCTGTTCACCACGATCGACAACGCCTCCTACTTCACCGTCACCGCCGTGTGCGGCATCGGCATAGGCCTCGCCCTCTTCGCCGCGCGTGGACGGGTGGGACGTCTGCTGGGGGCGGGGCTGGAGCACTGAACGATCGCGGGTGACGCAGCCGTACGGCGTCCGGAATCGGTGTTCCGACCCAGGTCAGGCACTCGGTTTGTCCACTGTGGACCTCGCGCGGCGGCGCGGCAGACTGAGCTGGGCGGACAGCAGCCCGGCCACGCCGATCAGGGCCCACAGCGCCCAGGGGCCGATCGCGTACACGGCGCCGCCGATGAGCGGCCCGGCGCCCGTACCGGTCGTGTACGCGGCACCGTGCAACCCCTGGTAGCGCCCGACCATCCGCGGCGGAGCCAGACTTCCCAGGTAGGCCTGGGAGACGGAGCTGGTGATCATCTCGCCGAGCGTCCATACCAGCACCGTCGCCGACAGCAGGACCATGCCGGTCATGAAGCCGGTCAGCGCGAGACCGACACCGACGATCAGGTTGCCGACGGCCAGTACGTACTCCGGCCGGTACCGGGAGACAGCGCCCGTGATGGGCAGCTCCAGCACCAGCACCAGCAGACCGTTGAGCCCGATGAGGAGACCGAAGTCGCTCTCGCTCAGACCCACTTCGCTGACGTGCAGGGGCAGGCCGACGGTGGACTGGACGTAGACGAACTCGGCGAACACGGTCATCAGCAGGAATCGCACCAGGGTGCGGTCGGCGAGCGCCTGCCGGTACCCCACCGCCCCGTCCGCCTGCTTGTCGGCGTCGTCCGCGTCGTCCTGGCCGGACCCCGGCCGGGGCGCATCCCGCAGCAGCACCCCCACGACCACGCCGAACAGCAGGCACGCGGCGGCATTGCCCAGGAAGAGCCCCACGTAGGAGGTGCTGGCCAGCACACCGCCGATGACGCCGCCCAGGGCAGCGCCCACGTTCATCGCGAACCGGAACACCCCGAAGGCCGCGAGCCGGTGCTGGTTGGTCGCCGCCACGGAGTCGAGCAGCACCGCGGCCGCGGCCGGCCGGTAGATCTGCGACGTCACACCGATGAGGCCGACCACCGCGACGATGACCGCGAGGGATCCGAGGGACGGCACGATCGCCGTCAGCCCGGCGGTGGTCACGGCGGACAGCACGATGGTCCATCGGCGGCCGATCCTGTCGGCGAGGTAGCCACCGACGGCGTTGCCGAGCACTTTGCCCACACCGGACGCGCCCAGCACGAGCCCCGCGGCACCGGCGGAGTAGCCGCGCCCGGTCAGGTAGAGCACGATGAACACGGGCAGGAAGTTGCCGACCTGGTTGACCAGGATGCCGAGACTGATGATCCACACCCGGCCGGGCAGGCTGCGCAGCGCGTCGCGGAATCGCGGCTCGTCGACACCCGACCGGTCCGGCGCCGCGGTGCTCACGCGACGGGCTCTGTGCGCACGTGGATCGCCGCGGCCAGCCGCCTGCCGTGGGCGATCGCCTCGCCGGCGGTGGCGCCGCGGGCGACGACGTGACCGACCTTGTCCTCGTTCCAGGTCAGCGGTGGTACCTCGTCGCCCGGCCCCACCTTCAACTGGAGGTCGACGAACGCCGGGTCCGCACGTACGGCGTCGACGCCGGTCACCTCCACGACCCGTCCGGGCTCCGGTGTGAGGAACCGTACGGCCGCTCCGCCCCGAGGCTCGGGTGACGTGGTCAGCGGCTCCACCACGCCGAACCTGGCGCCGAGCGCGTAGCGCTCCATGTCGACGCCGTAGGCGATCTCGGTCAGTTCGTCGATCCGGTCACCGCCGATGCGGTTGTGCGACTCGACGATCCGCGGGCCGCGCGAGGTCAGCTTGACCTCGGTGTGCCCCGGACCGTTGCGCAGCCCCACCGCGTCGAGGAAGTCCGTCACCAACCGCGTGACCTCGCGCAGCGTCTCGGCCGAGCAGCCGCTGGGCTGCGAATGTCCGATCTCGACGAAACCGGGGCCGCCGCACTCCTTGTCGGTCACC
>DATMEI010000728.1:0-9002 GCA_035556995.1 Streptomyces sp. | reverse complement strand
GACCTCAAGCGGCTCATCGCGTTCTCCTCCGTCGGCCACATGGGCTTCGTGCTGCTCGGCATCGCGACGATGACGCCCACAGGGGTCAACGGCGCGCTGTTCGCGAACATCGCGCACGGCCTCATCACCGGGCTGCTCTTCTTCCTCGTCGGCGCGCTCAAGGAGCGGGCCGGCAGCACAGACCTCGACACCCTTTCGGGTGACACGGGCGGTGCGCTGTACGGGACCGCGCCGCGCTTCGGCGGTCTGCTCGCCTTCGGCGCCGTCGCCTCACTCGGGCTGCCCGGACTCGCGGGCTTCTGGGGCGAGATGCTGGCGCTGCTCGGCGCGTACAACCCCGCCGAAGGACTCAGCCGTCCCGCCTTCATCGCCTTCATGGCGATCGGCAGCGTCGGCACGCTGCTCACCGCCGCCTACATGCTCGTCGTCGTGCGCCGCGTCTGCATGGGCGACCCGCAGGACGACCCGCGGCAGCAGGACAGCCGGGAGCGCTGGGAACTGGGCCACAGTACGGCGACGGCCACGCGGCTCCCCGACGTCCGCAGCCACGAATACGCCGCCTGGACGCCCCTCGTCGTCCTCACCGTCGCCGCCGGACTGTGGCCCGCTCTCCTCCTCGGGCTCACCGACCCCGCTGTGCAGAACCTGCTGCCGGGAGTTGCCCGATGAGCGTCACCACCGCCGTCCTCGCCCAGGGGACAGTCCAGTCCGTCGACTGGCTGGCCATCGCACCGCCCACCATCGCGGCCGTGGCCGGACTGGCCGTCCTCGTCGCCGACCTCTTCGTGCCCGAGCGCGGCAAGCGGCTGCTCGGACCGGCCTCCGCGGTGGCGCTGCTGCTGGCGGCGCTTCCCCTGCTGTTCCTGCGCACCCGTGACACCGAGACGTTCTGTCTGCCCGGCGGCCAGGAGGCGTGCAGCTACTCCGCCGACACGCTCGCGCTCGTACTCCAGTTCCTGGTGCTCGGCGCGGCGTTCGTCACCGCGCTCATCTCGATTCCCGCCGTACGCGACCTCGGACTGCCCGCGGGCGAGTACTGGTTCCTGCTGCTCTCCGCCACCGCCGGAGCCGCGCTGGTGCCTGCCTCCCGCGACCTGGTCACCCTCGTCATCGCTCTCGAGGTCGCCTCGCTGCCCGCCTTCGCACTCGTCGGAATGCGCCGCGGGAGCAGGGGATCGGCGGAGGCAGCGCTCAAGTTCTTCCTCTCGTCCGTCACCGCCACAGCCGTGACCCTGCTCGGGGCGAGCTTCCTGTACGCCGTCACCGGCACCCTCCACTTCCAGGGGATCAGCGAGGGCCTCACCCGGTCCGACCCGCAACTGCACGCACTGGGCACCGCGGGCCTCGCCCTCACTCTCGTCGGCTTCGCCTTCAAGGCATCCGTCGTCCCCTTCCACTTCTGGGTCCCGGACACCTATGTGGGTGCGCCGGTGCCGGTTGCCGCGTTCCTCTCCGTGGTCGGCAAGGCCGCGGGGCTCTCGGGGCTGCTCCTGCTCGTCGTCCAGGCGTTCGCCTCCCGCGCCGAGATCTGGGGCCCGGCGCTCGCCGTGCTCGCCGCCGTGACCATGACCGCCGGCAACGCCGCAGCGCTGCGCCAGCGCACGGACCGGGCTCACAGCGCCGTACGCCTGCTCGCCTGGTCCTCGGTCGGACAGGCGGGCTACCTGCTGGTGCCGCTCGCCGCTGCCGCACCGGACGCCGGTACGCACCCCGAGCAGGCCCTGTCCTCCGCCGGCGCCACCGTCGCGTACCTCCTGATGTACGCGGCGGTGAACCTCGGCGCCTTCGCCGTCGTCGCCCACCTCAGCCGCACCAGCAGGACCAACCGGCTGGAGGACTACCGCGGCCTCTACGCCGCCCACCCGCTGGCCGCCCTCGCGCTCGGCTTCTTCCTGCTCTGCCTGGCCGGACTGCCGCCGGGCGTCATCGGCCTCTTCGCGAAGGTCGCCGTCTTCTCCACGGCCGTACAGAACGGGCTGGGCTGGCTCGCCGTGATCATGGCGGTGAACGTGGTGATCGCGCTCTACTACTACCTCCAGTGGACCGCGCTCCTCTTCCGTACGGGCGCGCCCGCGGCGGCTGAGCGCCCGCGGATGGCCACCCCGCTTTCCGCCACCATCGCGCTGACGGCCGTCGCCGGGATCGTCCTCTCCCTCGACCCCGACCTGGTGCTCACCTTCGCCGCCGGGGGCCTGCGGTAGCAGGAGGGCAGGGAACTGTTGTCCTGCCCCTCGCGTTGACCAGGGCGAGAGGGTCCACCGGACCGTTGCATGACCACCCCGGCTCAGGGTTCCCCTGCCGCACCACTGGAGGGCGTACTGTGCACCGGCACAACGGGCTGAGGACAGCCTTGCTCCTCGGGGGACTGTCCGCTCTCATCATCGTCGTCGGCAGCTTCTTCGGCCGTACGGGCTTGTTCATCGCCCTGCTCGTCGCACTCGGCACCAACGGCTATGCGTACTGGAAGAGCGACAAGATCGCCCTGCGCGCCATGCGGGCCCGCCCGGTCAGCGAATTCGAGGCGCCGGAGCTCTACCGCCTGGTCCGTGAACTGTCCACGGCGGCTCGGCAGCCGATGCCGCGTCTGTTCATCTCCCCGACCCAGGCGCCGAACGCCTTCGCCACGGGCCGCAATCCACGTCACGCCGCTGTCTGCTGCACCGACGGGATCCTGCGCATCCTCGACGAGCGTGAACTGCGCGGTGTCATCGGCCACGAACTGAGCCACGTCTACAACCGCGACATCCTCATCTCCTCGGTCGCCGGCGCCCTCGCCTCGGTGGTGATGTTCCTCGTGAGCTTCGCCTGGCTGATCCCCTTCGGACGCAGCGACGACGACGAGGGCCCGGGCCTGCTCGGGATGCTGATGATCATGATTCTCGGCCCGCTGGCAGCCACCGTCATCCAGCTCTCGGTCTCCCGCTCCCGCGAGTACGAAGCCGACGCGTCCAGCGCTCAACTCACCGGTGACCCGCTCGCCCTCGCCTCGGCGCTGCGCAAACTGGAGGCGGGCATCCGGCAGTTGCCGCTGCCGCCCGAGCCGAGGCTGGAGACCGCAAGCCACTTGATGATCGCGAACCCGTTCAGGCGCGGCGAGGGCATGGCCAGACTCTTCTCGACCCACCCGCCGATGGCGCAGCGTGTCGCCCGGCTGGAGCGGATGGCGGGCCGGCGGCCCTGACCAGGAAGGCCCGGCGTCGCTGACGACCGGGGCGGCGTGACGTGAGCCACTATCGAAACGGTTTCGTTTCGCTAGTTCCGACGGTAGATTCTCGACTGTACGAAACCGTTTCGTTCGCAGTGGAGGATGAACGTGGCTGAAGCAGGAACGGCGCGCCGCAGCCGGATCACGCCCGAGCGCGAGTCCGAGCTGTACACGGCCGTGCTCGATCTGCTCCGCGAGGTCGGCTACGACGCCCTCACCATGGACGCCGTGGCCGCACGTACCCGGTCCAGCAAGGCCACCCTCTACCGCCAGTGGGGCGGCAAGGCCGAGCTCGTGGTCAAAGCGATGCGGCACCAGAAACCGGTCCAGCTCGCCGACGTCGACACCGGATCGCTGCGGGGCGACTTCCACGAGCTGGTCCGGTGTCAGGACGACTGCCGGATGGAACGGGACTCCGCGCTGATGCGGGGCCTGGCCACGGCGGTGCACGCGAACCCCGATCTCCTCAAGGCCTTCCGCGAGTTGCTGATCGAACCGGAGGTGGAGGAGCTGCGCCGGATGCTCGAGCGCGCCGTGGAGCGGGGCGAAGTCCGCGCAGGCAACCCTGCGTTCGACTACGTCGTGCACATGCTGATCGGCGCTATCGCGGCCCGGACCCTGATCGACGAACTGCCGCCCACGCAGGAATTCCTCCGCTCGTACATCGACGCCGTCGTTCTCCCCGCCCTGGGCGTCTGACCACGCTCCGACGGCGTCCCGCACCACCTGACGCGGCCGCTCACGTCGTCGGGCCGATGCCTCCAGCCCTGTAAGCCACCACGACCTGACCGGGAGCACGCCTCGTGGCCACATTCCTCAACAAACTGGGCCGATTCGCCTTCCGGCGACGGCACTTCGTCGCCCTTCTGTGGGTAGCGCTGCTGACCCTCGCGGGCGTGGGTGCCGCGCAGGCGCCCACAGCGGGCTCCGCCTCCTTCTCGATCCCCGGCACCGAGGCCCAGAAGGCCTTCGACCTGCTGGAGGACCGTTTCCCCGGCGCAAGCCCCGACGGAGCCACCGCGCGTGTCGTCTTCCAGGCACCCGACGGCGAGAAGATCACCGCCTCCGACAACAGGGCCGCCGTCCAGGAGGCCGTCAAGGAACTCGGCACCGGCTCCGAAGTCGCCTCCGTGGTCGACCCGTTCAAGGTCAAGGCCGTCAGCCAGGACGGCGCGATGACGTACGCGCAGGTGTCGTACGAGGTCTCCGGCATGGAGCTGGAGGACTCCTCGCGTGACGCGCTCAAGGACGTCGCCCAGGACGCCCGGGGCGAAGGGCTGACCGTCGAGGTCGGCGGTGACGCGCTCCAGACCGTCCCCGAGACGGGCGCCACCGAGGTCATCGGCATCGCCGTGGCCGCGATCGTGCTGCTGATCACCTTCGGCTCGCTGGTGGCTGCCGGACTTCCACTGATCACCGCGCTGATCGGCGTCGGCATCGGCATCTCGACGATCACCGCACTGGCGAGCGCCCTCGACCTGGACTCCACCACCTCGACGCTCGCGATGATGATCGGCCTCGCCGTCGGCATCGACTACGCCCTCTTCATCCTCTCCCGTTACCGCGCCGAGCTCGCCGAGGGCCGCGAGGGTGAGGAGGCGGCCGGCAGGGCCGTCGGCACCGCGGGCTCCGCTGTCGTCTTCGCCGGTCTCACGGTCGTGATCGCCCTCGTCGGCCTGGCCGTCGTCGACATCCCCATACTCACCAAGATGGGCCTCGCGGCGGCGGGCACCGTCGCCATCGCGGTCCTCATCGCGCTCACCCTGATCCCGGCGCTGATCGGCTACGCGCGCAAGAGGGTGCGGCCCGCGGGCGCGAAGCGGAAGCCGACGAACGGCGGCCACAAGAACGGCGGCCACAAGAAGGCCAGGCGCGAGAAGAAGTCCGTGCCCCCGGAGGGCAGGCCGAACATGGGCACCCGCTGGGCCCGCTTCGTCATCCGCCGTCCCGTCACCGTGCTGCTGCTCGGGATCCTGAGCCTCGGCGCGGCGGCGGTCCCGGTGGGCTCGCTCGAACTCGGCCTGCCGGACGACGGTTCGCAGCCGACCAGCACCACGCAGCGCAAGGCGTACGACCTCCTCTCCGAAGGGTTCGGCCCCGGCTTCAACGGGCCGCTGATGGTCGTCGTCGACGCCGAGTCCAGTGCCCAGCCGAAGGACGCCGTCCGCGAGGTCACCAAGACCGTCAAGGGCCTCGACAACGTGCTCACGGTGAGCCCGGCCAGCTACAACAAGGCCGGCGACACCGCGATGATCAACGTGATCCCGGATTCGAAGCCGTCCTCGACGGAGACCGAGGACCTGGTGAACGGCATCCGCGACGCCGGGGGCGCCATAAAGGCCGACACCGACGCGAAGGTGCTGGTCACCGGCACCACCGCGATGAACATCGACGTATCGCAGAAGCTCAACGACGCACTGGTCCCGTATCTGGCGCTCGTCGTCGGCCTGGCCTTCCTGCTGCTGATCGTCGTCTTCCGCTCGATCCTGGTGCCGCTCAAGGCCGCGCTGGGCTTCCTGCTCTCCGTACTCGCAGCGCTCGGCGCCGTCGTCGCCGTCTTCCAATGGGGCTGGCTCGCCGAGCTGATGGCCGTCGAGGAGACCGGTCCCGTCATGTCGATGATGCCGATCTTCATGGTGGGTGTCGTCTTCGGACTGGCGATGGACTACGAGGTCTTCCTGGTCACGCGCATGCGGGAGGCTTACGTACACGGGGAGCGGCCGGGAGCGGCGATCGTGACCGGATTCCGGCACGGGGCCCGGGTGGTCACCGCCGCGGCCGTCATCATGATCGCGGTGTTCGCGGGCTTCATAGGGTCGTCCGATTCGATGGTCAAGATGATCGGCTTCGGTCTCGCCGTCGCCGTCTTCTTCGACGCGTTCATCGTCCGTATGGCCATCGTCCCGGCTGTGCTGGCGCTGCTCGGCAAGGCCGCATGGTGGCTGCCCAGGTGGCTCGACCGTGCGCTGCCGAACGTCGACGTCGAGGGCGAGGGCCTGCGCGACGAACCGAAGGACGACGGCCCGAAGGACGACGACCAGGGCCCCACCGGCACGATCCCCCTGCCGTCGACCGAGCGCGTGCCCGTACCCGTCGGGGTGGCCGCGTCCGCGTCCGAGGCCGGGCTCGCCCCGGCGCAGGAGCAGCGGCCCCAGGTCCTGACCGGTACGGCCGTCGGCTCGGATGAGGGACAGTACGAGCCGTCCGGCTGCGGCGTCCGCGGCACCGTCCGCAACGCAGACGGTGCGGTGGTGGCGCGTGCCGCCGTGACGCTGATTTCACAGCGGGGACGGCAAGTCGGCCGCTCTGTGGCGCATGCCGACGGCTCGTACGTGATGGACGCCCCGGGGCCCGGCAGTTACGTGCTGATCGCGGGAGCCGACGGGCATCAGCCGCAGGCGTCAACGGTCGTCGTGGGTGAGGAGATCCTGGCGCACGACATCCTGCTCGCCGGTACGAGCCGTCTGGCGGGTGTGGTGCGCGGTGCCGCGGACGGGCAGCCGGTCGTGGCGGCGATGGTCGTGGTGACCGATGCGCGAGGCGAGGTGCTGGCCACCGGGAGGACGGGCCAGCGCGGTGACTTCGGCTTCAGCGACCTGGTCACCGGGACGTTCACGCTCGCGGTGAACGCGCCGGGTCACCGGCCCACGGCGCGTCCGGTCGAGGTCGACGGGCACGGCGTGACCCGCGTCGAGATCGAACTGTCGGCGGGCGCGCGGGTGCAGGGCACCGTTCGCGGGGGCAGCGGACCGCTGCCCGACGCGCGGGTCACGCTGGTGGACGCGGCGGGCAATGTGGTTGCCGCCTCCACCACCGCCGAGGACGGCGCGTACGCCTTCACGGACCTGGACGCCGGTGAATACACGGTCATCGCCGCCGGCTACCCGCCGGTGGCGAGCGCGCTGCACGTCGAGGGGTCGGGAGAGGACGGCTTCGACATCGAACTGCACCACCCGGGCGCGTAGTTCACACACCCCGAGCCCTGGAGATCCCTGCCGGGCCCGTGTGCGCGACGCGAGCGAGTGCGCGCGCCCACGGCCCGTGCGGCGGGGCCCGTCCCCGGGGATGTGCCCCGGTTGCGCCCGTCGGCGACCGGCCTGACAACGTCCGCGCAGGCCGGGCCAGTTGATCAGCGGTAGTTCACGAACTGGATCGGGAACTCGAAGTCCTTGCCCTTCAACAGCGCGATGATCTCCTGCAGATGATCACGGCTCTTCGAAGAAACGCGCAGCTCGTCACCCTGCACCTGAGCCTTGGCGCCCTTCGGCCCTTCGTCCCGGATGACCTTCGCGATCTTCTTGGCGTCGTCCTGCGCGATGCCCTCCTTCAGCGACGCGGAGATCCTGTACTCCTTGCCCGAGGCCTGCGGTTCGCCCGCGTCCAGAGCCTTGAGCGAGATTCCGCGCTTGATCAGCTTTGACTGGAAGATGTCGAGGACGGCCTTCACCCGCTCCTCGGCGTTGGCCCGCAACTCGATCCGCTCGCCCGACCACGCGATCGAGGCGTCCACTCCACGGAAGTCGTAGCGCTGCGAGATCTCCTTGGCGGCCTGGTTGAGGGCGTTGTCGACCTCCTGCCGCTCGACCTTCGAGACGATGTCGAAACTGGAGTCGGCCATGGTGAGTTGGCTCCTCGTCGATAGATCCGTCAGAGACGCGGCCCGCGGTGCGAACCGCCGGGTCAGCCTAGCCACTGAGCACCGCTCTCACCCCTGATCAACCGGGTGGCGAACCACCCCCGGTCATCGGGTATGGTTTACACCGTTGCCACGGAGCACCGCCTCGAGCGGACCGGGCAGCAATCCCAGGCGGTGTGCCCGAGCGGCCAAAGGGAGCAGACTGTAAATCTGCCGGCTCAGCCTTCCTAGGTTCGAATCCTAGCGCCGCCACAGACAAGGAAAGCGGCCCCTGACCACGAGCAACGGTCAGGGGCCGCTTCCTTTTGTGATCACTTCCACGTATCCCGCGGCCTCCAGTCACCAGGCCTCTCTACACTCCGCTCCATGAGGCATGTGAATGCTGCCGTCACCGAGGATCTGGCGCCGGACGGGGCGCTGCGGGCTTCGATCAATCTGGGCAATCCGGTCCTGGCGCAGGGCACGCCGACGGCACCCGCCGGCGTCACGGTCGACATCGCCCGTGAGGTCGGTGCGCGGCTGGACGTGCCGGTTGAGCTCCTGTGCTTCGACGCGGCGCGCAAGTCGTACGAGGCGATGACGGCGGGCCGGGCCGACATCTGCTTCCTGGCCGTCGAGCCCGCACGTGAGGCGGAGGTTGCCTTCACCGCGCCGTACGTGGTGATCGAGGGCGTGTTCGCCGTGCCCCGCGACTCGGCCTTCACCACGGTCGCTGACGTGGACGGTTCGGGCGTGCGTATCGGCGTGAAGCGTGGGTCCGCGTACGACCTTTACCTCTCCCGCACCCTTCAGCACGCGAGCGTCGTACGCGGGGAGGAAGGAGTCGACGAGTTCCGCGCTCAAGGGCTGGAGGTCGCGGCCGGCATCAGGCAGCCGATGACCGAGTTCGTCGCGACGCACCCCGAAGTCCGGCTGATCGAGGGCCGGTTCATGCAGATTCAGCAGGCGGTGGGCACGACCACGACCCGACAGCCCGAGACCGTCCGGTTCCTCCGGGACGTCGTCGAGGAGCTGAAAGCCGACGGCTTCGTCGCCGACGCTCTTCGGCGCGCGAATCAGTCCGACGCCCTCGTCGCCCCACCGGGATAGACGCAGCCACCAAGGGACGTCGGGGTTCGCAGCCGGGGGGGGGTGTCTACCGCGGGGCGTCGTCCAGCTCGG
>DATMEI010000727.1:0-6355 GCA_035556995.1 Streptomyces sp. | reverse complement strand
CACTCATCACACACCTCGCTGTCCGTCCTCATCGACTGGGCGCGGCACACTCAACCTCATTACGTCACACGTATTCAATAGGGAGACATCAATTCGTCATACTTAATTTGCGTGACGGTGCCCTTGCCGCCCGTAGGTACGCTGAATCTCCCGGGGGCGGAGACAACTCAGGAGACCCATGACCAGCCAGGCGGACAGCCGAGCGCAAGGCCTGCACGCACAACTGCTCGCAGCGCTCGGGCCGGCGATCACCGCGGGGGAATACCCCCCGGGTACGGTCCTGCGTACCGATGAGCTCGCCGGGCGGTACGAGGTCTCACGCACGGTCGTGCGCGAGGCGGTGCGGGTGCTGGAGTCCATGCACCTGGTGGAGTCGCGGCGCAGGGTGGGAGTGACCGTGCTCCCCACCGAGGAGTGGAACGTCTACGACCCGCAGGTGATCACCTGGCGGCTCGCCGGGACGGACAGGGCACGGCAGCTGCGTTCGCTGACGATGCTGCGCTCGGCGGTCGAGCCGGTGGCCGCCCGCCTCGCGGCGGAACTGGCCACACCCGAGGAGTGCGCGGAGCTGACCGAACACGCCCTGGGGCTCGTGCGCACCTCACGAGGTGAACAGCTGCCGAACTACCTCGTGCACGACGTCGCCTTCCACCGCGTGATACTGCGCGCCTCGCGCAACGAGATGTTCGCAAGGCTCGGCGATGTCGTCGCCGCGGTGCTCACCGGACGTACCGAGCACGAGGTGATGTTCAGCGACCCGCGCCAGGAGGCCGTCACGATGCACGTCCAGGTCGCCGAGGCCGTACGCGAGGGCGACGGCGCGACCGCGGAGCGGGTGATGCGGACCATCACCGAGGACGCGATGGCCGAACTGGACGTGCTCGCACCCTGACCGGGGCCGGGGAAGGGTTCAGGCCCGGTGTTCAGGCCCGGTGTTCAGGCCCCTGCCACCCGGCGTACGACGCGCAGCAGGTACTCCTTCCTGTGGAGCGGATCGTGGTCGGTGCGCGGCCGTGCCGGGATCGCGCCGACGACCGGCCGGTAGTGGGAGAAGTCGCATTCCAGTACGCCCTCGCCGCTGGTCAGCGTCGGCAGCTGCTGCTCCAGTGCGTGTACGCGCGCCGCGGGGATCTCACCCTCCAGCAGATACGACGAGCCCTTCATCGCCGGTGCCCGGGGAACGGCACGCAGCTGTGACAGCACGGGCAGTACGGACCCGAACGTCTCGGAAGGGATCTCCAGCCGGAAGCTGTGCATGGGCTCGTGGACCGTCGTACCGGCCTGCTTCAGGGCGTCCATCACGACCAGCGGAGTCAGTTGGCGGAAGTCCGCGCCGGTGCTCGACATGCTCTTGTCGAAGACGGCGTGGGCGTGGCTCTGGCGCGGTGCGTAGCCGGAGTGCGTCATGGTGACCGTGCAGTCGGGGATCCGCCAGCCGTGGATTCCCTCGTGCAGCGTCTCCCGCACCGTGTCCTCGACGGCCCTCATGAACGCGTAGGGCATGGAGCCCAGTTCGACCTCCAGCCGGTACTCCACGCCGGTGCCCGGCGGGGCCGGTTCGATGCGCAGCCCGACGGTCGCGAGGAACGGGTTGGGTTCCTTGTACATGATCTCCGCTGCGGCGCCCGGGCCGTCGAGGCGCTCGATGCAGATGGTCGTGGACTCGCGGAAGGTGACATCGAGGCCGTACTCGTCGGCCAGCGTCGCCTGGATGACCTCCTTCTGCACCTCGCCGTAGAGCGAGACGGAGATCTCCCCGCGGAGTTCGTCCTGGCGCAGGTTGATCAGCGGGTCCTGTTCGGCGAGTTGGGTGAGCGCGACGTGCAGTGCACCTCTGCCGGACGGACGGCAGGGCGCGACGACGGTCTCCAGCGTCGGCGGAGCGAAATGGTGAAGTTCCGTGGCCGTCCTGCGCGTTGTGCCGATGACGTCGCCGATCCTGATGTCGCCCAGGCCCCGCAGCCTGCCGATCTGCCCGGCGGTGACCGCGTCGCGCTGAACGGCCGAGCCACGCTCGAAGACGCTGATCCCCGTGGTCTTCCCCTCGCCTTCGTGACCGAAGAGGAGCCGGTCCCGGACCCGTACGGTGCCGGAGAACATACGGACGTACGCGGTCTTCTGCCCGCCGGGGGCACGCTCGACCTTGAACACGGTGCCGGAGACCGGCCCTTCGCTCCTGCCTTCGGCGCCGGGCAGCAACTCCCTGATGCCGGCAGTCAGTGAGGCCACGCCGGCTCCCGTGATGGCCGAGCCGAAGAAGAGGGGGTGGACCAGTCCTTGCCGGGACTGCACCGCAAGCTCCTCGCGCAGCCGGTCGTGGGAGACCTTCGCCTCGTCGTCGACGTACGCGGCCAGCAGGGCGTCGTCGTGTTCGGCGAGCAGCTCGGCCAGCCGGGCCGTGAAGCCGGCGTCGGATTCGCCGTACGGGGTGAAGCCGGCTCCCCGCGTGCCGAGTTCGTGCACCGACCCCATCGGGACGGCTGCGGGCGTCAGCTTCTCGTGGACCGTCCGCAGCACGCGTCCGTCGTGCGCGCCGCCGCGGTCGATCTTGTTCACGAAGACGAGGGTGGGGATGCGCAGCCGCTGCAGCGTCCGCATCAGCACGCGGGTCTGCGCCTGCACTCCCTCGACGGCGGAGACGACCAGCACGGCGCCGTCGAGGACGCTGAGGACCCGTTCGACCTCGGCGATGAAGTCCGGGTGGCCGGGGGTGTCGATGAGGTTGACCGTGACGTCACCCGACTCGGGGCCGTCGATGACGAACGAGACGACCGCGGACTTGATGGTGATGCCGCGCAGCCTCTCCAGCGACAGCGAATCGGTCTGGGTGCTGCCGTCGTCGACGCTGCCGACCTCGTCGATGACACCTGCGGCGTGCAGCAGCCGCTCGGTCAGGCTTGTCTTACCCGCGTCTACATGCGCGAGGATTCCAAGGTTGAGCGTTTTCACTGAGCGTCATGTCCTCTGACTGGATGAAAGTTCCTTTCTGGGTGGACATGAACGCTCGCCGCATCTTCTTCTCCTCGCTCGGCCTTGCCCGGTCTCCGACTGGTGCTTCCGCCGGGGAGCACAGCAGAAGGCGGTCGCGGACGGCAACCGAATTACGGTCCCGTCAGACGGCCCGGATTCCGGTCAGGGGCAGGTCACAGGCCTGCTGCCTCCGGAGGCCTGTGCTCGAACCACCGCTGGTCGGCCTCAAGTTGAGCCGCCAGCTGGACGAGCAGGGGTTCGCTGTTCGCCGGGCCGAGCAGCTGCGCGCCCAGCGGCAGGCCCGTACCGGTGAAACCGGCGGGCACGTTGACGCCGGGCCAGCCCAGCACGTTCCACGGCCAGGCGTACGGGCAGCGGGCGATCATCGTGCGGTCCGTCTGCCACTCGGACAGTGCGGCGAAGTCGCCGATGCGCGGAGGCGGCGTCGCCGTCGTCGGCGCGAGCACGACGTCGAAGCGGTGGAAGACCTTCCCGACGCTGCGCTGCAGCGGTGCCTCGGCGGCTCGGGCGGCACGCAGCACGGGCCCGCCCAGGAGACGTCCCGTACGCGCGGCGCCACGCGTACGCGGGTCCAGCAGCGCGGCATCGGGTGCGCGACGGCTCCACTCCCGTACGCCCGCGGTGGCGCGCGGCAAGAAGGTCAGCCCGATCGGCCCGTAATCCGGATCCGCCTCCTCGACCTCATGGCCGAGGGCCGCCAGTCGCTCCGCGATCGCGGTGACGGCTGTCCGTACCACCGGATCGAGTGTCTTCCGCGTCGCGGTCCACGGCGCACGTGTGGACAGAGCGATACGCAGCCGCCCCGGGTCACGGCCGACCGCGGAGAGCGCGTCCACCGGCGGCGGCGTGTGCAGATCGCCCGCCGCGCTGCCGGCGGCCACGTCCAGCAGCAGGGCCGCGTCCCGCACCGTACGGGCGAGCGGCCCGAACACCGTGATCCCCTTGAACGCCTCCGGCTCGGGCATCGTCGAGATCCGGCCGCGCTGCGGTTTGATGCCGACCAGATGGCTCCAGGCGGCGGGGATACGGATGGAACCCGCACCGTCCGAACCCAGCGCGGCGGGCACCAGCCCCGCCGCGACGGCCGCGGCGGAACCTCCCGAGGAACCGCCCGGCGTGTGCTCCAGGCTCCACGGGTTGCGGGTCTCGCCGAAGGCGGGCCCCTCGGTGAAGGGCCACTGGCCCAGCTCGGGAGCATTGGTCTTGCCGACGATGACGGCACCGGCGGCACGCAGCCGCCGTACGCACTCGCTGTCCGCCTCCTTGCGCGGGAAGTCGCCGGGGCAGCCGAACGCCGTGGGCTCACCCGTGACGTCCACGTCGTCCTTCACGGCGAGCGGCACCCCGAGCAGAGGCAGCCGCTCGCCCCGCGCCAACTCCCGGTCGGCAGCGTCCGCTTCGGCCAGCGCCTCGTCCCCGCGTACGCGCCGGAAGGCGTTCAGCGTCGGCTGGGTCGCGGCGATACGGGCAAGAGCACGCTCGGTCAGCTCCCGCGCGGTCACCTCACCGGCGGCCAGAGCCGCGGCCTGCTCGGCGAGCCCGCGCGACTCACGGGGCTCCGCCTTCGGAAGGGCGTCAGTGCTCACCAGCACTCCCTGTCCCGGGGCCCACGCCCCGTACTCGCCGGTAATAGAGCACCATCCTGCGCCACCGGGCCCCGTACGGCAACGTCAGTGGTCCGCACAGCACGATCACGGCTCCTGCCCGGCGACTTGTGATTCCCTGATCCGTTCCAGCACTCGGACGCCCCGCCGGTCGCGGATGGGATAGAACGCTGACATGACCCGTCAAGTCGTCTGCGGCCCCGAGGGGCCCCTCCGCGCCCGCGTCTCACCGCCTCCGCCACCCGTGCGGGCCGTGCTCTTCGACTTCTCCGGCACTCTCTTCCAGATCGGAAGCTACGCGGACCGCATCCGCGCGGTGCTGCCCCGCCCGCCCGGCGAGGCGGAGTTGGACGAGATCCTCACGGACCTGGAGGCAGGTCTCGCCGACCCCGCCGTCATCGACGCGCAGCGCGGACGTGACGTCACCTCCGCGGCCCACCGGCACGCCTTCACCACGTGGTACGCCTCAGCCCCCGCCCTGGCCCCGTTCGCCGACGCGCTGTACGGACAGTTGCAGGCCCCCGAGCACTGGCTCCCGTACGCGGACACGGAGGCCACCCTCGCACGCCTCACCGAAGACGGGATCGCACTGGGCGTCGTCAGCGACGTCGGCTGGGACCTGCGCGCCACCTTCGCCCACCACGGACTCGCCGGCTACTTCACGGCATGGGTCCACTCCTACGAGCACGACTCCGAGAAGCCCGACCCCCAGCTCTTCCGGCATGCCTGCCGAGCGCTGTCCGTGCCGGAGGAGGAGACCCTGATGGTGGGCGACCACCCCGCCAAGGACGGCGGAGCGGCAGCGGCCGGCCTCCGCGCGTACGTCCTCCCCGCGGGCGCCGCCCCGGGCTCCCAGCGCGGCCTCGACGCGGTGCTGCGCCTGCTGGCTCCGGCGGCTTCGGTGTAAGGGGCCGGCCCAGCCGGCCCCGGCCTCTCAGAACGTGTCCGTCGGCACGTACGCGCCCCAGACCTCCCGCAGCGTGTCGCACACCTCGCCGACCGTCGCGCGGACGCGCAGTGCCTCCTTCATCGGGGGAAGGACGTTGTCCGTGCCCGCCGCCGCCTTGCGCAGGTGTGCCAAGGCGGCGTCGACGGCGCCCTGTTCGCGTTCCGCGCGCAGCCGGGCGAGCCGTTCACGCTGCTGCTGCTCGATCGCCGGGTCGACGCGCAGCGGCTCGTACGGGTCCTCCTCGCTGCGCTGATAGCGGTTGACGCCGACCACGACCCGCTCGCCGCTCTCGGTTTCCCGTGCGATCGCGTACGCGCTGCGTTCGATCTCGTTCTTCTGGAAGCCCTGCTCGATCGCGCTGACAGCACCGCCACGCTCCTCGACCTGCTCCATCAACGCGACGGCTGCCGCCTCCACTTCGTCCGTCATGGACTCCACGGCGTAGGAGCCGGCGAAGGGGTCGACGGTCGCGGTGACATCCGTCTCGTGGGCGAGGACCTGCTGCGTGCGCAGCGCCAGCCGGGCCGACCTGTCCGTGGGCAGTGCGATGGCCTCGTCGTAGGAGTTGGTGTGCAGCGACTGGGTGCCGCCGAACACCGCGCTCAGCGCCTGCACCGTCACGCGCGCGAAGTTCACCTCGGGCTGCTGCGCGGTCAGTTGGACGCCCGCCGTCTGTGTGTGGAAGCGCAGCATCAGCGACTTGGGGTCCTGCGCGCCGAACCGCTCCTTCATGGCGTGTGCCCACATGTTGCGGGCGGCGCGGAACTTCGCCACTTCCTGGAAGACGTGGTTGTGGCCGTTGAAGAAGAAG
>DATMEI010000726.1:0-3723 GCA_035556995.1 Streptomyces sp. | reverse complement strand
GAGCTGGGCCAGGGCATGTTCACCAAGATCAAGCCGGAGACGATGGCCGCGATGGTCCTCACCGGCATCGAAGGACTGCCGCTCTACCGCGTGCCGCCGCTCGAACTCGTCGTCCTGCACCCCGACTACGCCGTGGTGAAGCTCCCCATGACGGTCGTCGACCCGCTGCGCGGAATCGGCGAGGAGTCGGTCGGCGCCGCGGCCTTCATCTGGTCCACGGTCCCTGACCGCGCCGGCCCCCAGGACGCGTACAACGTCTACCAACTCCTCCACGAGTGGCAGGACTTCTCCGACCGTCTGCACATGGCGGGCCACCAGCCGTACTGCCTGGTGTGGCCCTGAGGGGTTCGAGGAGCCTGAGGGCCCGGCCCTGAACCGCAGCCCGCAGCCCGCAGCCCGCAGCCACTGAACCTGAGCCCGGCCCCGGAGCGCAGAGCCCGTGTGACGGGCACACGCACCTGATGCGTGCGCCCGTCACACGGGCCTCTTCTTTGCGGCGGTACGCACCTAGGTGCGTAGGTACGTACTCCAGGGCATCCGGGGGCAGTTCAGACCCTCTCGGTCCTCCCCGCCGCGGACTCCGCTGCCCGCTTGAACTCACCCAGGTCGTAATTGGCCAGTGTGGAGTCGAGGTTGGTCAGCGCACCGAGGTGCTCGATGAACCCCTCCGGGTTGTACTCGATCTGGAGCGTCACCCGGCTCGTCGTGTCGCTGAGCCGGTGGAAGGTGACCACGCCGGCGTGCTCGACGCCGTTCGTGGTCCTCCACGCGATGCGCTCCTGCGGGAGGAGTTCGGTGATCTCGGCGGTGAAACTCTTGTCGGCTCCCGGGAGGGAGAGCCACCACGCGAAGGACCGGTTGTCGATGCGGACAACGTCCTTCACATGACTCAGGAATTTCGGCCACTCGGCCACGTCACTCCACAGCGCCCAGGTCACTCCGACCGGAGCCTCGACGTCCACTGTCTCCACGAGGGAGGACGACACGCTATGACACCTCTCATCAAACTAGGGGACTTCGTCCGCGGCCCGCCGTGTACCCCTGTCTGCGGAGTCAAGGCATCGGTACCGGGCTGGATTCGTCGCGGACTGCGCCGGTGCGCCACGCACCGTCCGTACTGCGCCGCTTGTGCGCTGCGGGCGGCGGCGGGGTGGCGCGGGGCGGAGCAGGGCGGCGCAACTACGGGCCGTCCGCCGTCAGATAGCGCTGCACCGTCGGCCCGAGCCAGTCCACGATCTCCTGGTGCGTCAGGGCGGCCGCGGGCGGCAGCTTCAGTACGTACCGGCTCAAAGCCATGCCCAGGATCTGGGACGAAAGAAGGGCGGCACGCATGGGCACCTGCGCGGGGTCGGGGCAGACGGCGGCGACCAGCGGGGCCACCTGATCGCGGAAGAGGGCCTGAACCCGCTCGGCTCCCGCTGAGTTGGTGACGCTGACGCGCAGCAGTGCGGTCAGCGTCTCGTCGCCCTCCCAGCGGTTCAGGAAGTGGCTTACGAGGCGGGCGCCCGCCTCCTCGCGCGGGACATCGGTCAACTGCGGCAGCCGCAGGTCGAATTCGGAGGCGGCGGCGAAAAGTCCTTCCTTGTTGCCGTAATAGCGCATGACCATCGAGGGGTCGATGCCGGCGTCGCGCGCTATGGCACGGATCGTCGCCCGCTCGTATCCGTCGGCGGCGAAGCGGTCGCGGGCGGCGTGCAGAATCGCCGCCCGCGTCGCGTCGGAGCGGCGGTGAAGGCGGGGACTGGCCGCGGTGGCGAGGTTGGTCGCGGCACCCGCGTCGGCCCTGGCTTTTCCTTCAGCGGCACTCTCTTCGTCCATGCCAACAACTGTAGGCCAACATGTGTTGACAGGCCAGGAGCGGCCGTTCTATCTTGCCAACAAGCGTTGACCAACAAGCGTTGGCATCTTGAGGAGGACGCCATGGCACGCAGCAGCAACGGCGGCAGCAGCACCGGTACTCACAGCACACCCGCCGACACGGCAGCTACGCCGGACACGTCCACCGCGAGCCGCGCCTCCGCCCCCTCAGAGGTGACCGACGTACTCGTGGTGGGAGCCGGCCCAACCGGACTGCTGACCGCCGGAGACCTCGCCGCGGCGGGGCACGAGGTCGTCCTCGTCGAGCGGCGCGAGGAGAGCATCAGCAATCTCTCCCGCGCCCTCGTCGTGCACGCCCGCACGCTGGAGCAGCTGGACGCCCGGGGGCTGGCCGACGAACTGGCCGGGCTGGGTGCCCCCGCGGAGCGCCTGGGGATCTTCGGGCGCGCCGTCCTCGATCCGACCACTCTGCCGAGCCGCTTCCCCTACGTGCTGATCGCCGGGCAGTTCGAGGTCGAACGGCTGCTGGAGCGGCGCGCCCGCAAAGCAGGGGTCACCTTCCGGTACGGCACGGAGGTGACCGACCTCCGCCAGGACGACGAGGGCGTCGAGGTGGACGTCACCACGGAGGCGGACGCCGACATGGATACCGACGTCACCACGGCCACGAGCAAGGCGGGCGGGAAGGCGGCAACGCTCCGCGCCTCGTACCTCGTCGGCAGCGACGGCGTGCACAGCACGGTCCGCGAGGCCGTCGGTCTTCCCTTCCCCGGGAGGTCCGTCATCCGTTCCATCGTGCTGGCCGACGTCCGGCTCGCCGAACCCCCGTCCTCTCCCTTCATGTTCAACGCCGTCGACGACGCCTTCGCCCTGCTCGGCAGCTTCGGCGACGGCTGGTACCGCGTGGGGGGCTGGGACCGCAACCACCAGCTCCCCGACAGCGAACCTGCCGGCCTCGACGAGGTCAGGTCGTTCACGCGGCAGGCGTTCGGCTCCGACTTCGGTATGCACGACCCCCGCTGGATCTCCCGCTTCCACAGCGACGAGCGGCAGGCCCCGCGCTACAGGGTCGGGCGGGTGTTCCTCGCCGGGGACGCGGCTCACGTCCACTCCCCTGCCGGAGGCATGGGCATGAACACCGGCCTGCAGGATGCGGCCAACCTCAGCTGGAAGCTGTCAGCGGTGCTCCACGGCCACTCACCTGCCGCACTGCTGGACACCTATCAGCAGGAGCGCCATCCGGTCGGCACCCTGGTGCTGCGCTCCAGCGGCGCCATCATCAGGCTCGCCCTTGCCCGTTCGGCTGCGGCACGCGCCCTGCGCTCCGCAGGTGCCGAACTCATCGACCGGATACGCCCATTGGCTGACAGGGCCGTGCGGACGATCTCAGGCATCGGCATCTCCTACCCGGCCCCGCGCGGCTCCCACTCCCTCACCGGCAAGCGCGCCCCAGACCTCGCCCTCACTTCCGGACGCCTCTACGAAGCCTTGCGAGAGGGAAAGTTCGTCCTGGTGAGCCCCGAGGGCACCTCAACCCTGCCGGGCACAACGGCCGGGGAGCGCGTCGTCCACGCCCATCCGGCAGGCGCCGGCCGGCGCACCCTGCTGATACGTCCCGACGGCTACATCGCCTGGGCCAGTGACAAGCCCGACCCGGAAGGCCTGCGACGGGCGCTCGCCCGGTGGACCGGTTCTCCGGCTGCCAGCCCGGCGTAGCCTGCGGCCATGCTCGTCACCCGCTCCATCGCCCTGTTCGCTCTCGCGGCAATCATGGAGATCGGCGGCGCCTGGCTGATCTGGCAAGGCGTGCGCGAGCACCGCGGCTGGGTCTGGATCGGCGCGGGCGTGATCGCTCTGGGGGTCTACGGCTTCGTCGCCACGCTGCAGCCCGACGCCAACTTCGGC
>DATMEI010000725.1:0-6417 GCA_035556995.1 Streptomyces sp. | reverse complement strand
TGTAGCGGATCGGGACCACTTCATCCTCCCGTGCGCTTCCGGCCTGCGGATCAGCCCCCGTGCCCCTTTCCGGCCCAGCCTTGCGAGGTAGTGCCGACACGGGCCGTCCTCCTTGGGTATGACGCCCTCCCTGAGGGCCGGTGCGGGTGAGGGAGGTCCCGGTGGCGGAATGGGAATTCCAGTGTCCGGACGGCGACTTTCCGTCATTTCCCGAGCAAGGGACGGGCTCCGCGGGAGGCCCCGAAATGGGGGGCGCCGTGCTGACGGCTCGTCAGTTGCCCATAAAATAAGACAACATCGGGCCGGCGCCCCGTAGTTGAGGGCGTGACGCTGGATAGGCTCTCCCTGCACCCTGGGGTAGGACCGCGCGCTCTCAGTAGCGGACTGCGGGGTCCTGGAGCCGGTGCCCGGATGGTGGAATGTAGACACGACGAGCTTAAACCTCGTTGGCCCTAAGGGCCGTGCCGGTTCAAGTCCGGCTCCGGGCACCATCCGAGCTCACGCGTGACCAGCGGGATCTGCCGTGTGGGCCCGGAAGTGCCCGGCGCCCGAGCGCCCCCTGACGGTCCGTACGAGACCACCCGGAGCAGCCGTCGCCCGTCTTGCCGGACCGGGCAGAGGGGCGGCAGACGGGCGACGGGCCGCGCAGCGGACGCAGCCGTTCCTATTGAGGAACCGAAAGCCAGGGGAACTCCCGGAGACGGTCGCGCAGTTCGGGCGGCAGCTTCTTGGAGAGCGCATCACGGAACGTGCCCGTCACGCGCTGCGCCTCCGGCAGGTCGCCGTCGTACTTCTCGTACGGCGTCTGCGCGGGAACGGGCAGCGGCGGGCCGTGCGGAATGCGCGGCGGCTGGTCGTGCACCGTGTCGCCGTTGCCGGAGAGCGCGACGGGATTGATGTCGTAGGTGTGGTCGCCGAGGGAGTAACCCGCCACTCCGTTGGCGAAGCCGAGCAGATTGGTGACCGGGTTCTCCGAGTAGCAGATGCCGTCGTTCTTGTTGCACACCTCCTGGACCGGGATGTCCCCGAAGCCGCGCGGGCCCTTCATGGTGATGCCGGGGACCACGGTGGGCAGGTTCGTCTCGATCCCGCCGGGCCCGCCGTTCGCACCGGGGCGCCTCGGGTCGCCGTACAGCGCTCCGTTGATCTGCTGGTGCGGGATCGTCTGCTCCCTCGACAGCTTGTTCAGCTCGTCACCCGCGACGATCGCGCCCTGCGAGTAGCCGGAGACGGTGATGTGGGAGCCGGGGCACTGCGCGTGGTAAGTACGGACCGCCTCATCGAGGTTGGCGATCCCCTCGGCCACGGAGTCGTCCATCGAAACGGTGTCGCCCGGGTACGGTGCGATCGAGGCGGAATAGTGGATCTTCTGGAAGTCGACTCCGGCCGGGAGTGCGGCGTTGCTCTTGTCGTAGATCGTGGCGTCCTTGTCCAGGTGGCCTCCGACCTCGAATATCCGTGTGCCCGCGCAGTTCCGGGCGTCTTCCGCGCCGGCTGCGGCGGCCAGTCCGGCTGTGGACAGACCGAGTGCCGGGATCACCGCAAGCATGGTCAACAGCGGTCTTCTTCGCATGTCACCTTCCTGTCTGTTTCGTCGCGTGAATTTCCACGCCGATTCCGAAGAGCGTGACGGAAGGCAGGCAATGACAATGCGCCCCCGATACGCACCGGTTGACCGTAGCAATGCAATGCGCCGTCGGGGCAGGGGCAGTTGAGGAATGCGGCCGGTATGTCGGCGCATTCCTTTTTCACGGGTCCGACCAATGGCGTTGTGAGAAAAGGGCGTTGGATATGTTCCCGGCTTTTCTCACGGGAGCGCCGGACGGCCCGGCGGGGGGCGGACGACCCCGGGGGGCGGTCAGGCATGGCTGTCCCGTCTCTCAACGCTGAAGAGCCGAAGAGGCCTGCAGAGGACGGGCGTTCGGGAGCACGGGCGAAGGCCGCAAGGAAAGGCCCCGGTCAGCGTTCAGCAGGCCGGGGCGTCACCCGGTGAGGAATGCGGTACGAATACGAACGTCAGGAACGCCCCTCAGGGAAGGGCCTGTTCCGTCCAGATCGTCTTCCCCGAAGCCGTGTACCGGGTCCCCCAGCGCTGCACTATCTGCGCGACGATGAAGAGGCCGCGCCCGCCTTCGTCGTCGGTGGCGCTGTGCCGCAGATTCGGCGAGGTGTGACCTTTGTCGGAGACCTCGCAGTGCAGCATGCGGTCCCGGATGAGCCGCAGATACACGGGTCCGGCAGCGTGCCGGATGGCGTTGGTCACCAGCTCGCTCACCACGAGCTCGGTTGTGAACGACAGTTCGTCCAGGCCCCATTCGGCAAGCTGATCCATGGCCAGTGTCCGCGCACGAGAGACCGAGCTGGGATCGGTCGTCAGCTCCCAGCCGATGACCTGATCCGCGCCCAGTTCGTGCGTACGGGCCAGCAGCAGGGCCGCATCGTCGGTGGCCGGCCCGTCGGGCTGGAGCTCGCTCAGCGCGCGGTCGCACAGCTCCTCCAGGGAGCCCTCCTGCTCGCTGAGCACGACCTTGAGCTTCTCGACGCCGGTGTCCATGTCGCGGTCACGGTCCTGGACGAGTCCTCCCGTGAAGAGGGCGAGGAGGCTGCCTTCGGGAAGGGAGATCTCCATCGACTCGAAGGGCAGACCGCCCACCCCCAGCGGCGGGCCCGGCGGGATGTCGAGGAGCGTGAAACGTCCCTCGGGGTCGACGGCGGCGGCGGGCGGATGGCCCGCGCGGGCAGCGGTGCACATGCGGGAGACCGGGTCGTACACGGCGTAGAGGCAGGCGACGCCCAGCCCTTCGTCGGCGCCCGGCCCCGCACCGGCTTCCTGCTCCTCGGCGCCCTGGAGGACGAGGTCGTCCATGCGGGAGAGCAGCTCGTCGGGGGAGAGGTCCAGCCGGGCGAGGGCTCTGACGGTGGTGCGCAGACGTCCCATGGTGGCGGCGGCGTTCACGCCGTGACCGACCACGTCCCCGACCACGAGAGCCACGCGTGTGCCGGACAGAGCGATGACGTCGAACCAGTCGCCGCCCACGCCGAGACCGATGTCGGCGGGCAGATAGCGGTGGGCGACCTCGACGGCGGACTGCTCGGGAAGCGCCCTGGGCAGCAGGTTGCGCTGCAGGGTGAGCGCGGAGGCACGCTCGCGGGCGTAGCGGCGGGCGTTGTCGACCGACAGCGCGGTCCGTGTCGCCAGCTCGTTGGCGAGTGCCAGCTCGTCGTTGTCGAAGGGGGCCGAGCTCTCGCTGCGCAGGAACGTGACCAGTCCCATGGTGGTGCCCCTCGCGCGGAGCGGGACGGCGAGGGTGGAGTGGATCGAGTCCTCGTCCTGCGCAGCCGCCTCGCTCTGCCGGTCCTCGCTCTGCCGGTCCTCGCTGTGCCGGTCGACGATCACGGCTTTGCGCGAGGCGAGCGAGGCGAGCTGGGGAGAGCCGGGTTCGTACTCGACCGGGTACGGGCCGTCCGACATCGTGTCCTCGCTGTCGGCGCCCTCGTACGGGGTGCCGACCCGCTCCACCACCCGTACGAGCGAGGGCGTCTCCCCCTGCGGACGGGGCTCCTCGCCCTCCAGCACACCCTCGACCAGGTCCACGGTGACGGTGTCGGCGAAGGCAGGGATGGCCACTTCGGCGATCTCTCTGGCCGTGGTGATCATGTCGAGCGTCGTACCGATGCGGACGCCCGCCCGTACGGTCAGAGCGAGCCGCTGCTGCGCGCGGTAGCGCTCGGTGATGTCGAGGGCGTCCTCGCATACGCCGAGTACGCCGCCGTCGGCGTCCTTGAGCTGGTAGTACGCGCAGGACCAGACGTGTTCGTGTTCGGGGTCGGCCGGCGGACGGGCCTGGTAGAGGAGGCCGAAGACCGGCTCACCGGTCTCGAGCACATTCCGTATGACGTCTTCGAGGGCGCGGGGATAGCCCTCCGAGAGCACCTCGCCGCTGCTGTACAGCTCGTTCACGGTCTTCCCGGAGTATTCGCTGAACTTCCGGTCGATCTCGCTCTGGTACTTGGCGTTCGCCCATGTCAGACGCAGCTCGGTGTCGTAGATGCCGAGGCCGATGGGCGACTGTGTCGCCAGCCCGCGGAGCATCGCCTGGTGGGCCTCCCAGGAACGCAGCGGCTCCAGCGCGGTCGCCACCATGACCTGGACGGAGCCGTGCTCGCCGGCCAGCGAGCAGATGGTCGTGGCCACTTCCAGGGAATGGCCGTCGCGATGGCGGGCGACGCGTGCCTCGTTGCGGCACGTCGGACCGACGGACCGGTCGAGCAATTCGATCAACGCGTGTTCCTGTGCCGGACCGCCCACCATCAGCGTTTCGACCGACCGGCCCAGAATTTCGCCCGGCGCATGGCCGAAGAGCTCTTCGGCGGCTTCGCTCCACCCGATGACCACGTTTTCGCTGTCGAGCAGCGCCGTGGCCGCACTCGTGACGTCGAGTGGTCCACGGAAGTCGATGGTCTCGGCCTCGCTCCACGCGTTCATGGCACCAATCCAGCCCGCATACGTTTCTTACAGGGTCGATCCAGACAGAGCCGGACACAACCGCAGCAGGTACGGGCGGTGCCGTGGGCGGAGCCCGGGCGGCGGGAGAGGGCGGAAAATCACGGGCCTGTCCGGCCGCGGAACTCCGGGCTGCGCTGCTGTACCGCTGTGCGCGGGGGACGGCGGTGCGAGCGGGCCGTGAACGCTATTGCGGCCCTTTCGGGTCCCGTCTCTGCCGTCGCGCGGCCGGCCTGCGCGGGGGCTTGGGAGGGGCGGGCCGCTGCGCCCGTGGCGTGGAGCACGTGGGGCACCAGTAGCCGATTCCCTGGGTGAAGGTCCAGCCCTGCTCATGGATGTAGGGGGCGGCCCGGGAACTGCTGTGCAGGATGTGGCCGAAGAGATCGTCCTCGATGGGCGGTGGCGGCTCGTTGATCACAAGGTCGAACACCGCGCGCGCGGGACAGCCGATGTCGTCACAGGCCAGGTAGAACCGGACGGGCCCCGGTGCTTCTCCCTCGGTCATCAGACTCATGTGTCCACGCTATGAGGGGGAGGGGCGGCAGTGTGCCGTGTTGTCGAAGCGGAAGCGACGTCTCCCGTGGACAACTGCCTTTTCAGCCACAGGAGTCGGCTGCGGAAACAGGCATGGACGGGCCCCCGCCCGGTCGACTCGGGCGGGGGCCGCTTGCATGGCGGTGTACGGACGGATCAGTACACGCTGACGCCGTATGCGTTCAGTGCCTCGACGACCGGCTGGAAGAAGGTCGTACCACCGGAGGAGCAGTTGCCGCTGCCGCCGGAGGTCAGGCCTATCGCTCGGCTGCCGTTGCGGAGGGATCCGCCGCTGTCGCCGGGCTCCGCACACACGTTGGTCTGGATCATGCCGTAGACGATGTCGCCGCCGCCGTAGTTGACGGTGGCGTTCAGGGCGGTGACCGTTCCGCTGTGGGTGCCGGTGGTGCTGCCGTGCCGGGTAACGGACATACCTACCGTCGCGTTGGCGGCGCTGGTGATGTCCACGCCGCCTGCGGTGCCCGGGTGGCTGGCTGAGGCGGAGCTGTAGCGGACCAGCCCGTAGTCGTTGACGGGGAAGCTGGACCCGGCGGTCGGGCCGATCACGGAGGTGTGGCTGGAGTTGGACCACCAGGTGCCTGCACCGTCGGTGCAGTGACCGGCCGTCACGATGTAATACGTGCTGCCGCTGCGGACGTTGAAGCCCGCGGAGCAGCGCCAGCTGTCGGCGTAGATCGCGTCGCCGCCCTGGACCAGTTTGCGGAACTTGCCGGGTGTGTGCTGGATGGCGACGTCGCTGCCCGTCGCCTTCTTGATCTTCGCGATCTCGGCGTCGGAGACCGTGCTGTCCACGGTGACGACGAGTGTGTTGCTCTTCTTGTCGACGTGCCATGCGGTGCCCGCGACGTCGGCGTTCAGCACGGCGTTGCCGGCTGCGGACAGCTGGGAGGCGCTGGACGTGTCGGAGGGGGGTTCGGCTGCGACGGCCGGTGCGCTCAGTGCCGCTGCGGCTACCAGGCCGGACGCCGCGGCGATCAGCCGGGTGCGTCTCCGGGTGCCGCCGGTGGGGGTGGTGCGCTTGATCCTCACTTCTTCCTCCAGGAGGGGAATCGGGGGTCCGTTTGAAAGGCCGGGCCCGTGAGGCGCAGGCAAGAGGCACGCCCGGACTCATAGCCCGTCGTGCCCCTGACAAGCGCTGAAGGGAGTATTCGGTGCGCACAGTACGAACCGCAAGGGTGCGGTTCGTATGAATTGGAACGATGACCGTCCTGCCGCTTCTGTACTGCAGTTTTGCGACAAGACTGCTGTCTCGGTCGAAGGACGGATGAAGCGGGAGGTATGGCAATCCCCGGTGTCGCGGCCCCGTAGGCCCTCGCGAACAGGGGCGGTGGGGGATGCTGGGGCGAATTGGACAAACC
>DATMEI010000724.1:0-8357 GCA_035556995.1 Streptomyces sp. | reverse complement strand
TGGTCCAGTTCGAGATGCCCCGTCCCGAAGGGGTCGATCTTCAGGGCGCGGTAGCCCCGCGCGACGACCTCCTGTGCGGCCTTGTGGTACGCCTCCGGCGTGCGCTCGGTGGTGTACCAGCCGTTCGCGTACGCCTTGACGCGGTCCGTGACCCTGCCGCCGAGCAGCTGCCAGACCGGTACGCCCAGCGCCTTGCCCTTGATGTCCCAGCAGGCGGTCTCCACGCAGGCGATGCCGGACATGACGATCTCGCCGGCCCGGCCGTAGTCGCCGTACTTCATCCGCCGGACGAGATCCTCGACGGCGAACGGGTCCGAGCCGGAGATGTGGTTGACCTCCGCCTCGCGCAGGTATCCCACCAGCGCGTCGGTGTGGCCGAGCATCCGTGTCTCACCGATTCCGCTGAGGCCGTCGTCGGTGTGAACCTGGACATAGGTGAGGTTGCGCCAGGGCGTACCGACGACATGGGTGCTGATTCCGGTGATGCGCACGGCAGTTGACCCTTCACACACTCGCTGTTCGAGATTTCGATCTACGTTCGAAATGCTGTCGCGAATGTATTGACGCTGCTGGAGCGCCGTCAATGGTGGTGCACCGGTTTCTTTCGAGACCGCACAGGCTGAACGTACAGGAACGCACAAGAACACACGCCCGAAGGACCCCTGAGGGCGGCCGACTTCTAGCCGGAGTGCCTCTCCTGTCGCGCGGTGATGCCGCGGTAGGCGAGTTCGGCGAGCTTGCGCTGCCCGGCCTTGCTGGGGTGGAACCAGTCCCAGCGGCTCAGTTCGGTCTTCGTGAAGCGGTAGCGGAAGACAGCCCCGCCGTCGTAGCGGCAGCGCAGCATCTTCGCGCACTCCTCCTTCAGCGCTGTGTTGTACGCGATGACCCGCTCGTGGACTTCCTGCCGCCGGTCCTGAGCGGCCTGGGTCATGGACTTCGGGTCGCGCAGCATCGACTGGCAGATCCCCAGGCCCCAGACCTGCTCGCCCCACGCGTCCCCGCGCCCCTGGGACCACAGACGCTTGAGGTCCGGCACGCTGGCCACGTACACCTGCGCCTTCGGCCGCGCCTGCCGCAGCGCGGCAAGGGCCCTGCGGAACTCGGAACGGAAGTCCTGAGCGGGCGTCATCTGGTCAGTGGTCGGCCGGCAGGCGTCGTTCGCCCCCGCGAGTACGGTCACCAGATCCGGGTCGCGTCGAGCCGCGCGCTCCATCTGGGCGGGCAGGTCGGCCATCACGGAGCCGCTGACCGCGTAGTTCCAGCTGTGCCGCTCGGGAGCGTCGCCGATGAGACGCCGGGCGAGGCTCTGTACGGCCGAGTCGGTGCCGGTGACCCAGGAAGCACGTGCACAGTCCGACAGCAGCGAACAGGCGTCGAAACCCTGCGTGATGGAGTCACCGACCGCGGCGATCGATTCCGGATGCCGGTCCCAGGGGGGTGTGGGAGAAGGGGAGGGGCGCGCGGAGCCGGGGGCGCGCTGCCCCGAATCGCTCCCGCTACCACTGCCGAATGCGGCCGCGAGGACGAGCCCGCCGATGAGCAGCAGGGCGAAGGCCGCGACGGCTGCGAGCCGCCCACGACGGCTTATCCCGTCTCCGGCGGCACTGCCGAGGCCCATGGCCCGGCGTCTTTCCGGCATCTGCCCCCTCGTTTCCCCGCTGTCCGACCGACGGTACGTCACCCGGCCTCCTCCGGCGCGCGATAGCTTTGCCCCATGCTCTCCCGCCGAATTCCCCATTCTGCTGGGGGCCGGGGGCGCACGTTCAGAGACAGCAAAATATTACACCGCGTCACTTGATGTCCCTTTCGGGGAGAATTGGCGCCAATGGTGTTTACTATTCGTAACCTCGGCGCTGATGAGTAAGTGACCGATGTTGCAGAATGTCAGGCGCTGACCCGGCGCATGACCGGCAGTCAGTCGAGGCACTCGGCGGCGACGCCCCTCGAACCGCACTGGAGGAGGTCCCCGGTGACGACACGTGGAGTTCTGTACGTGCACTCCGCGCCCCGCGCGCTGTGCCCGCACGTCGAATGGGCTGTGGCCGGGGTCCTCGGCGCACGGGTCAATCTCGACTGGATCAGACAGCCTGCCTCGCCCGGCACATGGCGTGCGGAGTTCTCCTGGCAGGGCGACCCCGGCACCGCATCCAAGCTGGCGTCCGCACTGCGCGGCTGGCACCTTCTGCGTTACGAAGTCACCGCCGAGCCCTGTGCCGCGGCCGAAGGCGAGCGCTACAGCTCCACCCCCGAACTCGGCATCTTCCACGCCGTCACCGGCATGCACGGAGACATCCTCATCCCCGAGGACCGGCTGCGCGCCGCGATGGGCCGCGCCTCACGGGGCGAGAGCGAACTCGAAGCGGAAGTCGCGAAGTTGCTGGGCAAGCCCTGGGACGACGAGCTGGAACCTTTCCGCTACGCGGGTGAGGGCGCACCGGTGCGCTGGCTGCACCAGGTGGTGTGAAGCTTTTCCCTGTCCGGTCCACTAGCTTGCCCGCATGGCTGACCTCGCTGACCGAACCTCCGTGGCCGTCCTGGGCACCGGCACCATGGGTGCGCCGATGGCCCGCAACCTCTCCCGTACCGGCCTCGAAGTCCGGGTCTGGAACCGAACCCGCGCCAAAGCGGAACCGCTGGCCGAAGACGGTGCCCACGTCGTCGACAGCCCACGTGAGGCAGTCGAGGGCGCCGACGTGGTGCTGACGATGCTGTACGACGGGCCCACCACCGCCGAGATCATTCGTGCCGCCGCGCCCGGACTGCGCCCCGGCCAGCTGTGGTTGCAGTGCACCACCGCGGGCCTCGACGGGCTGCCGCCACTGGCCGCGCTCGCCCAGGAGTACCGGCTCACCTTCATCGACGCGCCCGTGCTCGGCACCCGGCAGCCCGCCGAAGCAGGGCAGTTGCTCGTACTGGCCGCAGGACCCCGGCAGGCGCAGTCACGGCTGGCGCCCGTCCTGGACGCGATCGCGGGACGTACGGTCTGGGTCGGAGAGGAGCCCGGCGAGGCGACACGGCTCAAGCTGGTGTGCAACACGTGGGTGCTGACGGTCACTCACGGAGCCGCCGAGGTGATGGCGCTGGCCGACGGGCTGGGTGTCGACCCCGGCGCCTTCCTGGACGCCATCGAAGGCGGCACGCTCGACATGGGCTATCTGCGGATCAAGGCGAAGGCCATCGGCTCCGGTGACTTCACGCCGAGTTTCGCGGTGAAGACCGCGGAGAAGGACGCGCGGCTCATCGTCGCGGCCGGTGAACAGGTGGGCGTGCGCATGGACGTGGTGGCGGCGGGGGCGGAACGGTTCCGTCGGGCCGCCCGGCAGGGGCACGCGGACGAGGACATGGCGGCCTCGTACTACGCGAGCTTCGACGAAGGCACCGGCGACTGAACGGACAGCCCTGTCCTGGTGCAAGCAGAAAGGCGTGTGGGGCGACTCCCAGGAGTCGCCCCACACGCCTTGTTCGCGAGGCCGCCCTGCAGTGTGCCGGTCTCAGACCGTACGGAACGCCAGTACGACGTTGTGGCCGCCGAAGCCGAAGGAGTTGTTCAGCGCGGCGATCGTGCCCTCCGAAAGGGGACGTGCCTCGCCGCGGACGATGTCGGCGTCAGCCTCAGGATCGAGGTTCTTGAGGTTGATGGTCGGCGGAGCCGTGCGGTGGTGCAGGGCGAGGATCGAGGCGACCGTCTCGATACCGCCCGCGCCGCCCAGCAGATGGCCGGTCATCGACTTGGTGGCGGAGATCGCCATGTGGTCGACGTCGTCGGCGAAGACCTTGCGCAGCGCCTTCAGCTCGGCGATGTCGCCCAGCGGGGTCGACGTCGCATGCGCGTTGATGTGCATGATCTCGGCGGGTTTGAGATCGGTGTTGTCGATCAGGTTCTGCAGCGCTAGAGCGATGCCGTTGCCGCTGGGCTCCGGCTGGGTGATGTGGTGGCTGTCGGCTGAGATGCCCTGGCCGATGGCCTCCGCGTAGACCCGTGCTCCGCGCTTCTTGGCGTGCTCCGCGGACTCCAGCACGATGACGCCCGCACCCTCGCCCATCACGAAGCCGTTGCGGTCGGCGTCGTACGGGCGTGAGGCGCCCTCCGGGTTCTCGTTGTCCTTCGACATCGCCATCATGTTTCCGAAGGCGACGATGGGCAGCGGGTGTATGGCCGCCTCGGTGCCACCGGCGACGACGACGTCCGCACGGCCGGTGCGGATCATCTCCACCGCGTAACCGATCGCTTCCGAACCGGAGGCGCAGGCGCTGACCGGGGTGTGCACGCCGGCACGGGCGTTGACCTCCAGGCCGACGTTCGCACTGGGGCTGTTCGGCATCAGCATCGGGACGGTGTGCGGTGAGACGCGGCGGACGCCCTTCTCCCGCAGCACGTCGTACTGGCCGAGCAGCGTGGTGACACCGCCGATACCGGAAGCGACGACCGCACCGAGACGGTCAGGGGAGACAGCGGCCTCTTCGCCGGCCCTGCCGGTGAAGCCCGCGTCCGCCCACGCCTCGCGGGTCGCGACCAGCGCGAACTGCGCCGAGCGGTCCAGCTTGCGTGCCTGCGGGCGGGGGATGGTCTCGGTCGGCTCCACCGCGATCTCGGCGGCGATGCGGACGGGCAGCTCGGCCGCCCAGTCCTGGGTGAGAGGGCCGACGCCGGAACGTCCGGCGAGCAGACCTTCCCAGGTCGATGCGCTGTCGCCACCCAGCGGTGTGGTTGCGCCGATACCGGTGACGACCACGGAGTGATGGGTCGTATTCACTGGATTCTTGTCTCCACTGGTAGAGGGTGAGCCTTACGGACCACCTCACCGGCGCCCCGGGAGGTGTCCCGGGAGCGCGCGGCGGATGGCGACAAACGCGTCAACGGTTGTCTCAGCTCTGGTGCTTGACGATGTAGTCGGTCGCGTCACCGACCGTCTTGAGGTCCTTCACGTCGTCGTCCGGGATCTTGACGCCGAAGCGCTCCTCGGCGGCGACGACCACCTCGACCATGGACAGCGAGTCGACGTCCAGGTCGTCGGTGAAGGACTTGTCCCGCTGGACGTCCTCGGTCGGGATACCGGCGATCTCGTTAACGATCTCGGCGAGACCAGCGACGATCTCTTCCTGCGTGGCGGCCATGTCGGCGCTCCTTCGGTGCTTGCGGTCTTCTGCGTGGTGTTCTGCGAGGTCGCACACGGTGCCGTACGGCGCTGTACGGCTGTGTGGATCTTGACTAGGGGAGGGTAACGACCGTTGCTGCGTAGACGAGACCTGCCCCGAAGCCGATGACGAGTGCGGTGTCGCCGCTCTTCGCTTGCCCGGTCGCCAGCAGCCGCTCCATCGCGAGCGGAATCGAGGCGGCCGAGGTGTTGCCGGTGGTTTCCACATCGCGGGCGACCGTGACGTGCTCCGGCAGTTTGAGGGTCTTCACCATCGAGTCGATGATCCGCATGTTGGCCTGGTGCGGGATGAAGACGTCCAGGTCCGCCGGTGCGATGCCGGCGGCGTCGAGGGCCTGCTGGGCGACCTTCGCCATCTCGTAGACGGCCCAGCGGAAGACGGCCTGGCCCTCCTGGCGGATGGCGGGGAACTTCTCGACCTCGCCGTCGCGGTAGGCGTCCCAGGCCACGGTCTGGCTGATGACGTCCGCCTTGTCGCCCTCCGAACCCCAGATGCTCGGGCCGATTCCGGGTTCCGCGGCCGGGCCGACGATCACGGCGCCGGCGCCGTCCCCGAAGAGGAACGCGGTGGAACGGTCGGTCAGGTCGGTGAGGTCCGACAGCCGCTCGGCTCCGACGACGAGCACATGCTCGGCGCTGCCGTCGGCGATCAGACCCTTGGCCAGCGTGAGGCCGTAACCGAAGCCCGCGCAGCCCGCGTTGATGTCGAAGGCCGCTGCCTTGCCCGCGCCCATACGGTCCGCGATCTCGGTGGCGATGGACGGGGTCTGCTTGAAGTGGGAGACGGTCGAGATGATCACGGCGTCGACCTGCTGCGGCGTGATGCCCGAGTCGGCGACGGCCTTGCCCGCCGCCGCCAAGGTCATCTCGGCGACGGTCTCTTCAGGGCTCGCCCAGTGACGGCTGGCGATCCCGGACCGCGAGCGGATCCACTCGTCGGAGGAGTCGATGTGCTTGAGGATCTCGTCGTTCCCCACGACACGGGTCGGACGGTAGCCGCCGACGCCGAGAATGCGCGCGTACGGAGAACCCTTGGTGGGCTTGATCTTCGCGGTCATGCTCTCGAGCTCCTTGAGGCTCAGGCGGTCTGCGTGTGCTCGGCGATCAGCTCGCGCGCCGCGTCGAGATCATCGGGTGTCTTCAGCGCCAGGGTGCGTACGCCGGGGAGGCTGCGCTTGGCCAGCCCGGTCAAGGTGCCGCCGGGGCAGACCTCGATCAGGGCTGTCACGCCCAGCTGTTGGAAGGTCTCCGTGCACAGGTCCCACCGCACGGAGGCGGAGATCTGGTTGACCAGCCGCTGCACGACCTGCCGGCCGTCGGCCACGGCTGTGCCGTCCAGATTCGAGATGTAGGGCAGCGCGGGGTCGTGGACCTCCGCGTCCTTGACCGCCGCGGCCAGGACGTCCACGGCCGGAGCCATGTGTTCGGTGTGGAAGGCGCCCGCGACCTTCAGCGGGATGACCCGCGCCTTGTCCGGCTTGTCCTCCGCCAGCGTCGCCAACTGCCCGGCGGTGCCTGCGGCGACGATCTGTCCGCCCCCGTTGATGTTGGCGGCTGTCAGACCGAGCTTCTCCAAGTGGGCCACCACCGCGTCCGGTTCACCGCCCAGCACGGCCGACATGCCGGTGTCGGTGACGGCTGCGGCCTCGGCCATGGCGCGGCCGCGCGCCCGTACGAGCGTCATGGCATCGGCGGGTGAGAGCACGCCCGCGATGGCGGCGGCGGCCAGTTCGCCCACGCTGTGTCCTGCGACGGCTCCGAACACCTCGGCCGGGTTCCGGTCTTCCAGAAGTGCCCCGGCCGAGACCAGGCTTGCGGCGACGAGCAGCGGCTGGGCCACCGCGGTGTCGCGGATCTCGTCGGCGCCGGATTCCGTGCCGTGGTGCACGAGGTCCATGTCGATGGCGGCCGACCACTCCGCGATCCGGTCGGAGACGCCGGGGAGTTCGAGCCAGGGGGTCAATAGGCCAGGCTTCTGAGCGCCTTGGCCGGGAGCGACGAGTACGAGCACTCTTTCACTCTCTCTTGTGAGCCATGGTCCGCGCCGGTACGGAGCGGTACGAAGAACAGGGAGGCAAATTGTCGAGCCCCGACAAAAGCCCGCTCCCAAGACTAAGGCTGGCTCTCGAAGTCCGTGAGACGCCCCAGAATCAGGGCGATACGCAGCGTGAAGGCCGAGCGCACATCAGAGGGCGACCATCCGGTGACGTCCGTCACACGTCGCAGCCGGTAGCGCACGGTGTTGGGGTGTACGAAGAGCATCCGCGCCGCACCTTCGAGGCTACTCGCCTGTTCCAGATAGACGCTCAGAGTCTCCAGGAGCGCGGAGCCGGCGTCCTCCAGCGGTCTGTAGATCTCCTCCACCAAGAGGTCGCGCGCGGTGGGGTCACCGGCCATCGCGCGCTCCGGCAGCAGGTCGTCCGCGAGAACCGGCCGGGGCGCGTCCTGCCAGGCCGCGCACGCCCGCAGCCCGGCCGCCGCCGCCTGTGCGGAGCGGGTCGCCGACAGCAGGTCACCGACGATGGGACCGGCGACGACGGGGCCGGGAGCAAAAGGCCCGATCAGGGACTTCGCAGCCTTCAGCGGATCGTCGCTGCCTCCTGCGACTACGACCAGGCGGCTGCCCAGCACCCCCGTGAGCACCTGCAACTTCGCGTGCCGGGCGGCTCGCCGTATGGCCTCGACCGTCAACTCGCTGTCACCTTCGGGGGCCGTACCGAGGACGACGGCGACGTGCTCGGGGGAGTTCCAGCCCAGCGCGGCGGCGCGGGAGACCGCGCCCTCGTCGGCCTCGCCCGAGAGGACGGCGTTGACCACCAGTGACTCGAGCCGCGCGTCCCACGCGCCGCGCGCCTCGGCGGCCTGGGCGTAGACCTGGGCGGTGGCGAAGGCGATCTCACGTGCGTAGACGAGAAGTGCCTCGCGCAGCACCGACTCGTCGCCGGGCGCCGCGACCTCGTCGATCGCCGATTCCATGACCTCGATGGTCGTACGCACCAACTCCACGGTCTGGCGCAGTGTGATGGCCCGGGTCAGCTCGCGCGGTGCCGTGCCGAACACGTCGGTGCTGATGGCCTGCGGGGTCTCGGGGTGCCGGAACCACTCGGTGAAAGCCGCGATGCCCGCCTGGGCGACGAGTCCGATCCAGGAGCGGTTCTCCGGCGGCATCGCGCGGTACCACGGCAACTGCTCGTCCATGCG
>DATMEI010000723.1:0-3577 GCA_035556995.1 Streptomyces sp. | reverse complement strand
CGCCGCGCCGCCGGCACGGCCGCCCGTGCGCTGTCCGAGGCCGCAACCACCGCCGCTCTGATGGTACTTGCGCTCGGCTGACAGTGACGCCCGCAGCCACCGCCGGATCCGCACACCGTCATGACCGTGTGCAGCAGCCGGGGTTGACAGGGGAGCAGCGCGTATCGTCTCCCGCGTACGACGTTTTGCTCGGGCATACGATGCCCGATGTGCCGGAATCCGATCACCCCGTAACCGAAGCCCCGCTGTTCCGGCCTCTCCAAGGAAGAAGGTCCTTCTCACCGTGTCTGCTTTGACTCTCAGCACCTCGTCCGCCACGACCCAGCGCGCGGACGTCGTCGTCATCGGCGTAGCCAAGGGCTCCAAGGGCCCCGTGGTCGCCCTCGGCGGCGAGACCGTGGACAAGGCGTACGGCGGGAAGCTCGCCGCGACCCTGGAAGCACTCGGCGCGGGCGGCAGCGAGGGCGAGACCACCAAACTTCCGGCACCGTCCGCCGGGTTGAAGGCACCGGTCGTGATGGCCGTGGGCCTCGGCGACGCTCCGGGCAAGAACGAGGCCTACGACCTGGAGACGCTGCGCCGCGCCGCCGGCACGGCCGCCCGTGCGCTGTCCGGCACGAAGAAGGCCGCCTTCGCGCTGCCCGTCGAGGACGCCGCTGCGGTGGCGGCTGTGACGGAGGGCGCGCTGCTGGGCGCGTACGCCTTCAACACCTACCGCAGCACCGCCGACGGCAAGGCCGGAGGCGGCAGCAAGCGGGGCGGCAAGCCGGAGAGCAAGAAGGACAAGGACGCCGGCGCCCCGCTCGCCGAGGTCGTCGTGGTGGGCGCGAAGGCGCGGGACAAGGGGCACAAGGCCGCTGCCGAACGCGCCGAGGTACTGGCCGCAGAGGTGTCACGCGCCCGCGATCTGATCAACACCCCGTCCAACGACCTGACACCAGCTGTCTTCGCGGACCAGGTCAGGGAGGCGGCGAAGCAGCACAGCCTGGACATCGAGGTGCTGGACGAGGGGGCGCTCGCCAAGGGCGGCTACGGCGGCATCCTCGGCGTCGGCCAGGGTTCGGACAACCCGCCGCGGCTGGTGCGGATCGCTCACACCCACCCCAGGGCCAAGAAGACTCTCGCTCTCGTCGGCAAGGGCATCACCTACGACTCGGGCGGCATCTCGCTGAAGCCCGCCGGTCACAACGAGACGATGAAGTGCGACATGAGCGGCGCCGCAGCCGTCTTCGCCGCGGTCGTCTCCGCCGCCCGGCTGGGTCTCCGCGTCAACGTGACGGGCTGGCTCGCACTCGCGGAGAACATGCCGTCCGGGTCGGCCACCCGCCCGGGTGACGTGCTCAACATGTACAGCGGCAAGACAGTCGAGGTGCTCAACACCGACGCCGAGGGCCGTCTCGTACTCGCCGACGCGCTGACCCGCGCCTGCGAGGAGTCCCCGGACGCCATCGTGGACGTGGCCACGCTCACCGGCGCCATGGTCCTCGCCCTGGGCAACCGGACCTTCGGTGTGCTGAGCAACGACGACGCCTTCCGCAGCACCGTGCACGAGCTGGCCGAGGACGCCGGTGAGGCGTCCTGGCCGATGCCGATGCCGACCCACCTGCGCAAGGGCATGGAGTCCCCCGTCGCCGACATCGCCAACATCGGCGAGCGGCCGGGCGGCGGGCTCGTGGCCGGCCTCTTCCTGAAGGAGTTCGTCGACGAGGACGTCCTCTGGGCCCATCTGGACATCGCGGGCCCGGCGTTCAACGAGTCCGGACCCTTCGGTTACACACCGAAGGGCGGCACCGGCTCCGGGGTCCGCACCCTGGTCCGGCTCGCGGAGCGTACGGCCACGGGCGACCTCACCTGAGGCAGGTACCGGGCGCAGCACCGGGCAGTGCCCTCCCGTCGGGGCGGACTGACGTGAGCAGCCTCACACTTTCCGCTCCGCACGCCGGGTACGCCGTCCAGGCACCTGGCGGTACGGCCACGTTCGCCGACAGCGATCGTGGCCGTACCGCCCGCTAAACGGCCCCGCGTCCCGCTGCCCGCCGACAAGTGCGAAGATGGGTCCCCGGCAGGACAGGGCCCCAGCGCGCGGCTTCACCCAAGCCGAGTCAGGGCCGAGCAAGACAGCGGCCGTACGTAAAGCCGCCCGGTCAGTACGAGACCGGCTCCGGCGTACCCATGCATGGAGGACGTGACGTGGCGAAAGACGCCAGCACCGTTTTCGACCTAGTGATCCTCGGAGGCGGTAGCGGCGGCTATGCCGCTGCCCTGCGCGGAGCGCAGCTGGGTCTGGACGTCGCCCTGATCGAGAAGGACAAGCTGGGCGGCACCTGTCTGCACCGGGGCTGCATCCCCACCAAGGCGCTGCTGCACGCCGGAGAGCTGGCCGATCAGGCCCGCGAGGGCGCGAAGTTCGGCGTCAAGAGCACCTTCGAAGGCATCGACATGGCCGGGGTGCACAAGTACAAGGACGGCGTGGTCTCGGGGCTCTACAAGGGCCTGCAGGGTCTGGTCGCCTCCCGCAAGGTCACCTACGTCGAGGGTGAAGGCCGTCTCTCCTCGCCGACCTCGGTGGACGTCAACGGCCAGCGCTACGAGGGCCGTCACATCCTGCTCGCGACGGGCTCGGTGCCCAAGTCGCTTCCCGGCCTGGAGATCGACGGGAACCGCATCATCTCCTCCGACCACGGTCTGCGCCTGGACCGCGTGCCGGAGTCCGCGATCATCCTCGGCGGCGGCGTCATCGGCGTCGAATTCGCCTCCGCCTGGAAGTCCTTCGGTACGGACGTGACGATCGTCGAGGGTCTCCCCCACCTCGTGCCGGCCGAGGACGAGAGCAGCTCCAAGCTGCTGGAGCGTGCCTTCCGCAAGCGCGGCATCTCCTTCTCGCTGGGTTCCTTCTTCGAGAAGGCCGAGTACACCGACAGCGGTGTGAAGGTCTCCCTCGCCAACGGCAAGGAGTACGAGGCGGAGGTGCTGCTCGTCGCGATCGGCCGCGGCCCCGTCTCGCAGGGCCTGGGCTACGAGGAGGCCGGGGTCGCCATGGACCGCGGCTTCGTGCTCGCCGACGAGTACTGCCGTACGAACGTGCCGACGGTCTCCGCTGTCGGCGACCTCATCCCGACTCTCCAGCTCGCGCACGTCGGCTTCGCCGAGGGCATCCTCGTCGCGGAGCGGCTGGCCGGGCTGAACCCGGTGCCCGTCGACTACGACGGTGTGCCGCGCGTGACGTACTGCCACCCGGAGGTCGCCTCGGTCGGCGTCACCGAGGAGAAGGCCAAGGAGATCTACGGGGCCGACAAGGTCGTCACCCTCAAGTACAACCTCGCCGGAAACGGCAGGAGCAAGATCCTCAACACCACGGGCGAGATCAAGCTGGTCCAGGTCCGCGATGGTGCCGTGGTCGGCGTCCACATGGTCGGTGACCGGATGGGCGAGCAGGTGGGCGAGGCTCAACTCATCTACAACTGGGAGGCACTGCCGGCCGAGGTCGCGCAGCTCATCCACGCACACCCCACGCAGAGCGAGGCGCTCGGCGAGGCCCACCTGGCCCTCGCGGGCAAGCCGCTGCACTCCCACGACT
>DATMEI010000722.1:0-5954 GCA_035556995.1 Streptomyces sp. | reverse complement strand
CTCCATGGACGACATCCTGGCCGGCGTCGAGGAGCTGGGCGGCTATCCCGTGGTCGTCCGTCCCTCCTTCACGATGGGCGGCGCGGGCTCCGGCTTCGCGCACGACCAGGAGGAGCTGCGCCGCATCGCGGGCCAGGGGCTCACGCTCTCGCCGACGAGCGAAGTGCTGCTGGAGGAGTCCATCCTCGGGTGGAAGGAGTACGAGCTGGAGCTGATGCGCGACAAGCACGACAACGTCGTGGTCGTCTGCTCCATCGAGAACTTCGACCCGATGGGTGTGCACACCGGGGACTCCATCACCGTCGCCCCTGCGATGACGCTCACCGACCGCGAGTACCAGATCCTGCGGGACATCGGCATCGCCGTCATCCGCGAAGTCGGCGTCGACACCGGCGGCTGCAACATCCAGTTCGCCGTGGACCCGGCCGACGGGCGGGTCGTGGTGATCGAGATGAACCCGCGGGTCTCGCGCTCCTCGGCGCTCGCCTCCAAGGCCACCGGTTTCCCCATCGCGAAGATCGCGGCGAAGCTGGCCGTGGGCTACACGCTGGATGAGATCCCCAACGACATCACCGAGAAGACCCCCGCCTCCTTCGAACCCTCCCTCGACTACGTCGTGGTCAAGGCGCCGCGGTTCGCCTTCGAGAAGTTCACCAGCGCGGACGACACCCTCACCACCACCATGAAGTCGGTGGGTGAGGCGATGGCGATCGGACGCAACTTCCCCGAGGCGCTGAACAAGGCGCTGCGTTCGCTGGAGAAGAAGGGCAGCCAGTTCGACTTCGTCACCCCTCCCGGTGACAAGCGCGCGCTGCTGGAGCGGGCCGCCCGCCCCACGGACGGCCGGATCAACACCGTCATGGAAGCCATCCGCGCGGGGGCCACGCAGGAAGAGGTCTTCGAGGCCACGAAGATCGACCCGTGGTTCACCGACCAGCTCTTCCTGATCCACGAGGTCGCCGAAGAGCTCGCCGCGGCACGGGAGTTGAGCCCGCAGCTGCTGGCCGGGGCAAAACGTTACGGCTTCTCCGACGCCCAGATCGCAGCCGTACGCTCGCTGCGCGAGGACGTGGTGCGGGAGGTGCGGCACGCGCTGGGAATCCGCCCCGTCTACAAGACGGTCGACACCTGCGCGGCCGAATTCGCCGCCCGTACGCCCTACTTCTACTCCTCCTACGACGAGGAGAGCGAGGTCGCACCGCGCGAGAAGCCGGCGGTCATCATCCTCGGCTCCGGGCCCAACCGCATCGGCCAGGGCATCGAGTTCGACTACTCCTGCGTGCACGCCTCCTTCGCACTGAGCGACGCGGGCTACGAGACCGTGATGGTCAACTGCAACCCCGAGACCGTCTCCACCGACTACGACACCTCCGACCGGCTCTACTTCGAGCCGCTCACCCTGGAGGACGTACTGGAGATCGTGCACGCCGAGCAGGCAGCCGGCCCGGTCGCGGGCGTCATCGTCCAGCTCGGCGGGCAGACACCGCTCGGCCTGGCGCAGGCGCTGAAGGACAACGGCGTGCCGATCGTGGGGACTTCACCCGAGGCGATCAACCATGCGGAGGAGCGCGGCGCGTTCGGCAGGGTGCTCGAGGAGGCAGGTCTGCCGGCGCCCAAGTACGGCACCGCGTACTCCTTCGAGCAGGCCAAGGTCATCGCCGCCGAGATCAACTACCCGGTGATGGTGCGTCCTTCGTACGTGCTCGGCGGACGCGGCATGGAGATCGTCTACGACGAGGCGTCGCTGGCCGGGTACCTGGAGCGGCACGCGGGCCTGATCTCCGAACACCCCGTCCTCATCGACCGGTTCCTCGACGACGCCATCGAGATCGACGTCGACGCCCTCTACGACGGCGAAGACCTCTACCTCGGCGGCGTGATGGAGCACATCGAGGAGGCGGGAATCCACTCCGGTGACTCGGCCTGCGCGCTGCCGCCCATCACCCTCGGCGGCTTCGACATCAAGCGGCTGCGGGCGTCGACGGAGGCCATCGCGCGGGGAGTCGGCGTACGCGGGCTCATCAACATCCAGTTCGCGATGGCCGGTGACATCCTCTACGTACTGGAGGCCAACCCCCGCGCCTCCCGTACCGTCCCCTTCACCTCCAAGGCCACAGCCGTACCGCTGGCGAAGGCCGCAGCACGCATCTCGCTGGGCACCACCGTCGCGCAACTGCGCGCCGAGGGCATGCTCCCGGCGGTCGGCGACGGCGGTGACCTCCCGATGGACGCGCCGATCTCCGTCAAGGAGGCCGTGCTGCCCTGGACCCGCTTCCGGGACGTACAGGGCCGCGGGGTCGACACCGTGCTCGGCCCGGAGATGCGCTCCACCGGCGAAGTCATGGGCATCGACTCGGTGTTCGGCACCGCTTACGCCAAGTCCCAGGCCGCCGCCTACGGTGCGCTTCCCACCAAGGGCCGTGCCTTCGTCTCGGTAGCCAACCGCGACAAGCGCTCGCTGATCTTCCCCGCACGTGAACTGATGGCCATGGGCTTCGAGTTGCTGGCGACCTCCGGCACCGCGGAGGTGCTCAAGCGCAACGGCATCAACGCCACCGTCGTACGCAAGCACAGCCAGGGCCCGGGCCCGAACGGTGAGCCGACCGTCGTCCAGCTCATCCACGACGGCCACGTCGACCTGATCGTCAACACCCCCTGGGGCACCGGAGGCCGTCTGGACGGCTACGACATCCGCACCGCCGCCGTCGCCCGCGCCGTCCCGTGTCTGACCACCGTCCAGGCCCTGGCCGCGGCGGTGCAGGGCATCGAGGCGCTCACACGGGGCGAGGTCGGGGTCCGCTCGCTCCAGGAACATGCAGCCCATCTCACGGCGGCCCGCAAGTCCGCCTGAAACTCCCGTCCGTCCGTCCGTACGCTCGCGAAGGCCCGCCCTGCATGTACAACCTGCTCTTCCAGACCGTCCTGAGGCGGATGGACCCCGAGAAGGCCCACCGGCTGGCCTTCGCCCTGATCCGCCTGGCCGCCCGGCTGCCGGTGGTGCGCTTGCTCCTCGCGGCCCGACTGGCGCCGCGCCACGAGGAGTTGCGGATCCGGGCGCTGGGCCGCAGCATGCCGGGTCCCTTCGGGCTCGCCGCGGGCTTCGACAAGAACGCCGAAGGCATCGACGGGCTGGCGATGCTCGGCTTCGACCACGTCGAGGTCGGCACCGTCACCGCACGGGCCCAGCCCGGCAACCCCCGCCGGCGCCTGTTCCGGCTGCCGGCGGACCGCGCCCTGATCAACCGGATGGGCTTCAACAACGAGGGTTCGGCTGCCGTAGCCGCACGGCTGGCCGCCCGCGGCCGCGGCCACAGCAACGGCAAACGGCGTGACGCGACCGTCGTCGGCGTGAACATCGGCAAGACGAAAGCGGTTCCCGAAGAGGAAGCCGTCGGCGACTACGTCACCTCCACCGGCCGTCTCGCACCGCATGCCGACTACCTCGTCGTCAACGTCTCCTCGCCCAACACCCCCGGCCTGCGCGCCCTTCAGGCCACCGAGGCGCTGCGCCCCCTGCTGAGCGCCGTACGGGAAGCCGCCGACCGTACCGTCACCGACAGGCGTGTGCCGTTGCTGGTCAAGATCGCACCCGACCTCGCGGACGAGGACGTGGACGCCGTCGCCGACCTCGCGGTGGAACTCGGCCTTGACGGCATCATCGCCACCAACACCACCATCGCCCGCGACGGCCTCGGCCTCACCGCCGAGCCGACCCTGACCGCGGAGACCGGCGGCCTCTCCGGCGCCCCGCTGCGCAGCCGTTCACTCGACGTGCTGCGCCGCCTGTACACGCGCGTCGGCGACCGCGTCACCCTCGTCGGAGTCGGCGGCGTCACCTCCGCCGACGACGTCTGGGAGCGCATCCTCGCCGGTGCCACCCTCGTCCAGGGCTACAGCGCCTTCGTCTACGAGGGCCCGGGCTGGACCCGTGCCCTCCACGAGGGGCTGGCCGCCCGCCTCGCGGCCAGTCCGTACGCCACTCTCGCCGACGCCGTCGGTGCCGAACACCGGAAGGCCGAAGCGGCATGAACCTGAACACGCCTCACAAGGAGCCCTTCGGTGTCCGGCTGCGCCGCGTCATGGACGAGCGCGGACCGCTCTGTGTGGGCGTCGACCCGCACGCCGGACTGCTCGCCGACTGGGCCTGAACGACGACATCGCGGGGCTGGAACGCTTCACCCGCACAGTCGTCGAGGCACTGGCCGGGCAGGTCGCGGTGCTCAAGCCCCAGTCCGCGTTCTTCGAACGCTTCGGCTCCCGCGGCATCGCCGTCCTCGAGCGGGCGGTCACCGAGTCGCGCGACGCGGGCGCGCTGGTCGTGATGGACGCCAAACGAGGCGACATCGGCTCCACCATGGCCGCCTACGCCGACGCCTTCCTCGACCCGGCGTCCGCGCTCTTCTCGGACGCGCTCACCGTCAGCCCCTATTTGGGCTTCGGCTCGCTGCGCCCGGCGGTCGAGCGGGCACGTACGAACGGCTGCGGGCTCTTCGTACTCGCCCTGACCTCCAACCCCGAGGGTGCCGAGGTACAGCTCGCCGCAGGCGGGGACGGACGGAGCGTGGCCGCCAACGTGCTCGGGCACATCGCGGCGGAGAACGCCGGCGCCGAACCGCTGGGCTCGATCGGCGCTGTCGTCGGCGCCACCCTGGGCGGCACCCTGCGCGAGACGGATGTCGACCTCGACGTCAACGGCCCGCTCCTCGCCCCGGGAATCGGTGCGCAGGGGGCGACGGCCGCGGATCTGCCAGGGGTCTTCGGTGCCGCTGTGGGCAATGTCGTGCCGAGCATCAGCAGGGGTGTGCTCCGGCACGGACCCTCGATCGGGCCGCTGCGTGCCGCCGCCGAATCGGAAGCGAGTCTGCTTGCCGATGTGCTCGCGTGATCCGGGGTGCGCGGTGGGCCGGGTACGTCCCTGCCTGTACCGCTCCGTACCCGCTTCGTACCTGCGGTGATGCGCTCCGGAAGCCCCGACGCCCGGGAATTGAGGCGCAGTTGAGCGAAAAACTGGGTGGGTTTGTCCGCTAATGTACCGATCGACTTGAGTCTGACCAGGACTTTTCCGCAGTTCTCGCTGACTCAGGCGCCACGGGCCGCTAGTCTCCGTCGGGAGCGGCGCGAACAGGCGCGTTGCTCATTGCTCCGCGCAGGCGGAGCTACGAAAGCTCCTCACCGCATCCATTCCAACAGTTCTAACTGAGGTGACGTAGGCGTGGCTCTTCCGCCCCTTACCCCTGAACAGCGCGCAGCCGCGCTCGAAAAGGCCGCCGCGGCTCGCCGGGAGCGCGCCGAGGTCAAGAACCGGCTGAAGCACTCCGGCGCGACCCTGCACGATGTGATCAAGCAGGGCCAGGAGAACGACGTCATCGGCAAGATGAAGGTCAGCGCTCTCCTGGAAAGCCTGCCCGGCGTCGGCAAGGTCCGCGCCAAGCAGATCATGGAGCGTCTCGGGATCTCCGAGAGCCGCCGGGTGCGCGGCCTGGGCTCCAACCAGATCGCCGCTCTGGAGCGGGAGTTCGGCGGAGCCTCCGCCTGATCTTCCCGTAACGGGGACGCCGCGGGCCACGGCCTGCGGCGTCCTGGTGGCAAGGCACTGCTTCGAACCGGGATAATCACTGCATGAGTTCTGCAGTTCCCCGGGGGAACACCCCGGAACCTCCCGCCGGCAAGCCTCGGCTGACCGTGCTCTCCGGCCCTTCAGGGGTCGGGAAGAGCACGGTCGTCGCACATCTGCGCAAGGCGCATCCAGAGGTCTGGCTCTCCGTTTCGGCGACGACCCGCAGGCCGCGGCCGGGGGAGAAGCACGGCGTGCAGTACTTCTTCACGGGCGACGACGAGTTCGACAAACTCGTCGCCAACGGGGAACTGCTGGAATGGGCCGAATTCGCGGGAAACAGGTACGGCACACCCCGCGGGGCCGTGCTCGAACATCTGGAACGGGGCGAACCCGTACT
>DATMEI010000721.1:0-2563 GCA_035556995.1 Streptomyces sp. | reverse complement strand
TGCTCGACCAGCGCGGCACCGGCCGGTCCACGCCTGTCGGAGTGCTGCCCGGGATGACGCCCCGCCAACAGGCGGACTATCTGACGCACTTCCGGGCCGACGCGATCGTGCAGGACGCCGAATGGATACGCGCCGAACTGGGCGTGGAGAACTGGAGTGTGCTCGGCCAGTCATTCGGCGGCTTCTGCACGCTGCACTATCTGTGCCGTGCGCCCCACGGGCTGCGCGAGGCGTTCTTCACCGGGGGGCTGCCACCCGTCGGACGCCATCCCGACGAGGTCTACCGCGCCACGTACACGACGATGCTGGAACGCAGCCGCCGCTACTACCGGCGTTATCCGGCCGACCGAGACCGTGTCCTGAGTCTGCTGGAACTGCTGGACTCCCAGGACGTGCGGCTGCCCGGGGGCGACCGGCTCACTCCACGCCTGTTCCGTCAGACCGGCAACATCCTTGGTATGAGCGACGGCGCCGAGCGGCTGCACTACGTGCTCGAGCGGGACCCGTCCTCGCCGGCGTTCCGCCACGATGTCGCCGCGTCGCTCCCCTTCTCCGGCCGCAATCCGCTCTATGCCGCCATCCACGAATCCAGCTACGCCGACGGTCATGCGACGCGCTGGTCCGCGCAGCGGGTCATGCCGGCCGAGTTCGAAGAGGACCGGGCCCTGTTCACGGGGGAGCACGTATTCGACTGGATGTTCACCGACTACGGCGAGCTGGCACCGCTGCGTGAGGCGGCGGAGCTGCTGGCCGAGCACGAGTGGCCTCCGCTGTACGACACCGAACGGCTCCGTGACTGCCAGGTGCCCTGCGCTGCCGCGATCTACGCCCACGACGCCTTCGTCGAGCGTGCCTTCTCCGAGGAGACGGCGCGGCTCATTCCGGCCATGCGGACATGGATCACCGACGAGTACGAGCACAACGGGCTCCGCGCCGACGGCGACCGCGTGCTCGACCGGCTCATCGGCCTGGCCGCCCGTGGGGAGGTCTAGGCCACGACCAGCGGAATGACCCGGCCGGAGGAGACTCAGTCCTCGGGCAGCTCCACCGGTGCGATCTCGTCGTAGACGTCGCCCGGGCCCGGGTTGGAGGGGTCGGTGCCGCCGCCGAGGTGGTTCAGGACGCCCCACACGGCGTTCAGCGCCGTCTGCACGGCGCCTTCGGCCCAGCCCGCCGTCCAGGAGATGTCGTCGCCCGCGAGGAAGAGCCCGCGCTTGTCCTCGGGCAGCCGGTCCTGCATGAAGTGGGTGAACAGCCGCCGCTGGTAGCGGTAGTGGCCGGGGAGGTTGGCCTTGAAGGCGCCCATGAAGAAGGGCTCGTTCTCCCAGGAGACGGTGAGGGGGCTGCCGGTGATGTGCTTTCGGATGTCGACGCCGGGATAGATCTCACCGAGGGACTTGAGCATCACCTCCATGCGCTGATTGGCGTCCAGCGGCAGCCACTTGAGGCTGTCGTCGCACCAGGTGTAGGAGAGGCAGATGACGGCGGGCTTGTCCGGGCCGTTGTCGAGCAGGTAAGTGCCGCGCGTCATACGGTCGGTGAGGGTCATGCTCATCACGTCACGGCCGGTCTGTTCGTCGGTGTCCAGCCAGAACGGGCGGTCGACGGGCACGAAGAGCTTCGAGGACTCCATGTAGTGGGTGCGCTCCACGGCCGTCCAGTGGTCGATGGGGAGCAGCGCGTCGTCGCAGTCGATGTTGCTCAGCAGCATCCAGGACTGGGCGGTGAAGACCGCCGCCCGGTAGGTGCGGATGTCGCCGTCGGCGTCGGTGACGGTGATGCGGTTGCCCGCCGTGCGGTGCAGCCGGGTCACTGCGGGACGGGGCTCCGCCTTCGCCCGGCTCCCGGCGTGGAGCGAGGCGAGGGACGTGCCGCGCGGCCAGTGCGTGAGCTTGTCGGGCTCGCGTTCCCACAGCCGCAGCGGGAGTTGGCGGCTGCCGCCGACGATGCCGCGGTGGTCGTCGTCGGCGCCGGTGTAGACGACGCGGAGGATCTCCAGGATGGAGTTGGGGAAGTCGGTGTCCCAGCCGCCGGTGCCGAAACCGACCTGCCCGAAGATCTCACGGTGCCTGAAGGAGGCGAAGGACGGCGAGTCGCAGAGGAAGCCGTAGAAGGTCTGGTTGTCGAGCTTCTCGACGAGCCCGGCCCAGATCTCCCGTATGCGCGGCACGTCGCGCTCCCGTACGGCACGCTGCATGGCGGTGAAGTCGGCGCCGTTCTCCAGGCAGGCGTTCCACGCGTCCATGACCTGGTGGTAGACGGGCGGCAGGTCGTCGAGCGTACGGGCGTAGTGCGACTGGCCCTTGAGGTCGACGACGGTCGAAGGGGTGCCGGGGGCAAGGGGGTTGGGGAACGGCTCGGTCTCCAGGCCGGTCATCTCCACGTAGTGCCAGAAGGCGGTGGAGGACGGCGGGAAGCGCATGGCGCCCATCTCGGCCGTCAACTCGCCTTCGCAGCCCTCGAATTCGGAGGTGCGCAGCCGCCCGCCGATCTCGTCGGCCTCGTAGACGACGGGCTTGAGGCCCGTCTTCATCAGTTCGTAGGCGGCGACGATGCCGGACAG
>DATMEI010000720.1:0-7040 GCA_035556995.1 Streptomyces sp. | reverse complement strand
CCGCGGGTGCGGTAGTCCTCCTGGGAGGCGCGGGGGCGGGCGGCGAGCACCTGGTGGTGGAAGTCCCTCCAGGCCAGCTGACGTACGAAGGCGTCGGCGCCCTCGCCCCCGGTCTGCTGCGCCCGGTGGACGAGTTCGACGGGAGAGAGGGTGCCGAAGTGCAGATGCGGCGAGAGCCGGGAGGTCGCGTCGACGGCCAGGTCGTCGTGCCGGTCCGCGTACGCCTTCATCGGGCGTCCGCGCCAGGACTTGAAGCGTGCGCGGCCCTCGGTCTCACCGCCCGCGGCCACACCCGGCGAGACCCCCGTCACCTGCGAACGGGCGGGCACCGGCAGCGAAGAGACCCCTTCCGGGACCCGCACCCCGCGTGGCGCCCCCAGCACCGGGCGCAGCCGCGCGCCCGCCCAGCGCCGGAAGTACGGCGTGAACACCGCGAAGTGGTCACGGTCCGCCGGGGTGACCGCACCCGGCGGCAGCGCGGTGACCACGGCGTCGTGCACGCACAGCTGCCGCCGGTCCGCGGACAGGGCGCGGCGGAGCCGTTCCTCACGGCGCTGCGCGTATCCGCTGACGTCACCCGCCATGTGCACCTGCTGTGCTCCGCACTCCGAGGCGACGGTGCACACCTCTTCGGTGACGTCGCCCGCGCGGACGACGAGCCGGCCGCCGCGCTCGCGCAGCCCGGCGTCGAGGTCGGTCAGGGAATCGGCGAGGAAGGCGCGCCGGTTGGGCGCGTCGAATCCCGTGGCCCGCACTCCGGAGTCCATGACGAACAGGGGCACCACTTCGTCCGCCGAGGCGAGCGCCGCCCGCAGCACAGGATTGTCGTGGAGTCTCAGATCAGCGGTGAACAGAGCCACGGTGGCGGTCATCGGGGGGCATCCTCTCGTGGGGGTCTCCGGACCTCACCACGTCACCATGCGTCCGCAGCTCAGCTGCGGCGGCGCAACGCCCCCGGCCACCAGATCGCCGGACCGATGTCGCGGGCCAGCGCGGGCACCAGCAGCGAGCGGACCACCAGGGTGTCGAGCAGCACTCCGAAGGCGACGATGAAGGCGATCTGGACCAGGAAGGCCAGCGGGATGACCACCAGCGCGGCGAATGTCGCCGCGAGCACCACCCCGGCAGAAGTGATCACCCCGCCCGTGGACGTCAGTCCTCTGCGGATGCCGACGCGGGTGCCGTGGAGCAGCGCCTCCTCGCGAACCCGCGTGAGCAGGAAGATGTTGTAGTCGACGCCGAGAGCCACCAGGAAGACGAACCCGTACAGCGGCACCGAAGCATCGGTCCCTTCGAACCCGAGCAGATTGTCGAAGACCAGCGTGGCCACCCCGAGCGTGGCCAGGAAGTTGAGCGCGACGGTCGCCACCAGCAGCAACGGGATCACCAGGGCCCGCAGCAGCGCTGCGAGGATCACCAGGATGATCAGCAGTACCACCGGGACGATCAGCGACCGGTCGTGCTCAGCGGTGGTCTGGATGTCGGACTGCTGCGCGGTGTAGCCACCTACCAGCGCGTGTGATCCGGGCACGGCATGCACGGACGAACGCAGCCGCTGCACAGTCTGTTTGGCGTCGTCGCTGTCGGCGCTTCCGGTGAGCGTGGCGTCGATTTGGACCCGCCCGTCCGCCACGAGAGGCTCCCCCTGCCCGGGGCGTCCCGACTTCGTGACCGGTGCGGCTCCGGCGACGCCCTCCGTACGGGCTGCGGCGCGGGTGACCTCACGTGCGCGGTCGGCGTCGGCGATGACGACCGCGGGATTGCCCGAGCCGCCGGGGAAGTGCTCGCTGAGTGTGCGCTGCGCGGCGACGGAGGGCACGTCCTTGACGAAGATCTCGCTGAGCGGGACACCCTGTGACTTCAGCTGCGGGGAGACGGCGGCGAAGGCGAGCAGCGCCAGCAGGGTGCCGGCCCAGATACGGCGCGGCGTACGGTCCACGCGCGCGGCGACCTTCCCCCACAGGCCGGAAGCGGGCACGGCCGTACCGTCGGAGCCCTCCGGCCCCTGGGAGCCGCCCGGATCCGTCGCTTGCCTGGGCCGGGCGGGCCAGAACGCGGCGCGGCCGGTCAGCACAAGTGCCGCGGGGAGGAACGTAAGGGTGCTGATGACCGCGCAGGCGATGCCGATGGCGCCGACCGGGCCGAGCGCCCGGTTGTTCGTCAGGTCGCTCAGCAGCAGTGCCAGCAGCCCGAGTGCCACGGTGGCCGCGCTGGCTGTGATCGCCCCGAAAGTGCCGCGCAGTGCCGACCGCATGGCGGCGAAGCGTTCGCCGTGTACGGCCAGTTCCTCGCGGAAGCGTGAGGAGAGCAGCAGGGCGTAGTCGGTCGCGGCACCGATGACGAGGATCGACAGGATGCCTTGGACCTGCCCGTCGACACGTACGACGTCGTCCTCAGCCAGTGCGTACACCACGGCGCAGGCCAGGGATAGCGCGAAGACGGCTCCGAGGATGATGACGACCGGCAGCAGCACACTTCTGTAGACCAGCAGAAGGATCAGCAGGACGACGACCAGCGCGACGATGAGCAGGATGCCGTCGATCCCGGAGAAGGCCTCCGAGAGGTCCGCCTGACTCGCTGCGGGGCCGCCGATCTGGGCCTTGGTGCCCTCGACGCCGTCGGTGCCGCTGCGGATGTCGTCGATGACGCCGGGGAGTGCGTCGCCGAGGTTCGCGCGGACCTGCACGACGCCCTGCAGCGCGCGTCCGTCCTCGCTGGGGAGGGCGGGTGAGACCTTGCCGGTGATGCCGGGGCTGCCGGTGAGCGAGGCGAGGGCGCGGGTCGCGGCCGTGCGCTGCTCCGGGCTCACCTTCCCCTGGTCCGCGGTCCAGACGATGATCGCGGGCAGGGTCTCGTCCTGCTTGAAGCTCTTCTGGGCGTCGGTGACCCGGGTGGACTCGGCGCTCTGCGGCAGGAAGGCCGACTGGTCGTTCGTCGCCACCTCACCGAGCTTCCCCGCGTACGGACCGAGCAGACCGCCCAGAACGAGCCAGACGATGAGCATGACGACCGGGGTGATCCACCGGGCGGTGGGCTTTGCGGATGGCATCGGGTTTCCTCGTGGTGGGACGGTGGGGGTCGGCACACGGCTGAGGCGTTGAAGAGGCGGCGGATCCGGGCCGGTTGAGGCAGACGGCCCGGCAGGATGACGGGGCGTCGCCTGCGCAGGCGACGGCAACGAGCCTAACGAGCCCGGCCGTCGCCACTGGCGGCCGGTGTCCCGAGTCGCGGCGGCGTGCGAGGAGTTGCCGTCGCGTACGAGACACGGGCTGCATACGGGATCCGGGGCGGCGTACGGGACACGGGCCGTCCCGTGCGCCTCATTCCTCCCGCGCCTGGGAAGCCGAGCCGGACAGCCCGTCCGCCACCTCCCGCGGCAGCGGGCCCAGCTCCAGCAGTCCCGCGACGGCCCGGGCGGTGAGCGAGTGCCATGCGGCGGCGTGACGCAGCATCATGTGGCCGCCGCCGGGGACCGTCACCCAGGCCGTACGGGCGCCCGCGTCCCTGCCCCGCAGTGCCAGTTCCCGGGAACTGCGCGGGTCCGTCGTGCGGTCCCGGTCGCCGTGCAGCAGCACCACGCGCCTGCCCCGCAGTTGCTCGACCGGCTCTCCCGGCGGACACCAGGAGGCGAGGCCGACCACTGCCCGTACCTGCGGATGCCCGGCCACGCGCAGGGCGGCACGCGCACCCATGGAGTGCCCGACGAGTACGACCGGTACGGGGCCCACGCGTTCGGTCAGCTCCTCCAGTGCCCTGCGGGCGTCCACGGTCGTGTCTCCCCGGTCGCCGTTCCAGCCGCGGTGACGGTAGCGGACCCTGGCCAGCAGTACGCCGCTGCCGGCGGTGGTGCGGGCCACGGCACGTGCGAACGGCCGCATCCGTACGCCCGGAAGGTTCCACACCGAAGGCGGCTCCAGCCCGTCGGCGCGGCCGCCGTGCAGCAACAGCACAGCCGCTTGCGGTGGGTCTGCGTCACCGCGTCCGCGTCCCGGGTCGCGCAGGACGACAAGGGAAGGACGCGGTCCGTTCGCATGGGCGGAACCCTCGTCACGCAGGTGCACGGCCACCGGCCACCTCGCCTCCGCGGTCACGGCCACGGCCACGGTCGCAGCCGGGGTCACGCCCCGCCGCGAGCAGCCCCGCGACGGACAGCGCGCCCCAGCCCAGCGATACGACCACGGCCGCGCGGCGCCTGGCCCGGCCGTGAAGGGTCGTGCCGAGCAGCAGCGCGTCGCCGAAGTCCGCCGAGATCCGCACCAGCGTCGCCGTCGTCAGCGCAGCGCCTCTGGGAGCGGCCACCATGGCGACCCCGCAGACCAGATCACGCCAGGCCAGCGGTCGCAGCGACGTCCGTGTGTGCTCCGCGGTGCGGCCGTCCCCGTCCACCAGACCGGACGGTGCGGCGAGCAACTCGGGCCTCGCCGTGACCGCGAGACCGTAGAGCGCCGTCGCCGCACCGGTCATTCGCAACAGCCCCACGCGCATTGCTGCTTCACCACCTCTTCGACTCACCCCGGCACACACCAGGTCACTCGAACCGGTCACCGGTGAGGACTCTGGTGACACCGGCCGGGAGAACACAAGTGGGCCGGCAGACCCTGGTCTGCCGGCCCACAGCCATGCCGGTCGCGTATGCGCCGCGTTCCTGCGACGAGGAGATACCCGGGCTGTCGGGCCCAGGCGGATCACCGCGCCACATCGGGGGCATACGCTCCCGCAGTTCCCGGCGTTCTAGCTGCTGCGCCTCTTCGCCCTGGCCTTCGCCTCGGCTTCCTTGGCTTCCTTGGCCTTCGCCTCGGCCTCGGGCTTCTGCCCGTCACCGGCACGGCGGCCGGAAGCGTCGCCGTCCACCGACGACAACGACGCGCGGTCGCCGACCTCGGTGGCCTCCGGGGGTTCGACCAGCCAGTCGGGGTTGGCCTGCTTGTCCCACCAGCGCCAGGCGGCGTACGCACCGCCCGCCAGCAGGCCCAGCACACCGAGCCGCCTGGCCAGCCGTCCCCTGCGGGCACGGCGGTCGCGTCGGCGCACCAGCTTCTCGATCTCCTCGGCCGACACCTGTCCGCGCAGGGCGGCGAACGCGGCAGCGCTGCGGGACGCTGCCTCCTCCCGCACGGGGCCTGACGCGGAACGGGCATCCGCGACGGCACTCTCGATGCGCGGCGCGGCGTAGTCGGTTGCCTTACGAGCCGCCTTCCGCGTGCGCTTGGCGGCCTTCGTCGCCGCCTTGTCGAGCTCGGGCGGCAAGCTCTTGCGGGCCTGGGCGATACGGGGCACGACGAGCTGGTCGTACCCGTCACGCGCCGAGGTACGGGCCTGATGCGCGGCATGCGAGACCTTCGGTCCCAGCCGCGCGCCCGCCTCGTGCGCATAGTGAACTGCGGTGTCCCTGGCGGACCCTGCGTAGGGTGCCACGACCTCCGCTGCGTGCCGCACGCTTTCCTTGGTGTTCCCGGTCGCGGCGCGCACGCTGTCGATGCGGGTCACGGGTTCCTCCTCCTCGGTGGCGTGTCACGGGTTCGTGGGTTCCTCCCATAGACACAGTGTCGTTTTCCACCCGTTTCGAAGATCATGCCTGGCTGAGCCCACTCAAGCCCGTTGCAGGCAGCATCCGGGTCATCAGTGGGTACTACGGGCGGACCGCGTCCGTGGGAGGATCGGGCGGGTCAGTGCAGACAGATGGAAGGTAGATCGTGGCCGAGCAGCTCTACGCCACCCTGAAGACCAATCACGGCGACATCGAGGTACAGCTTTTCCCGAACCATGCGCCGAAGACGGTCAAGAACTTCGTCGAGCTCGCCGAGGGCTCGCGTGAATGGACTCACCCTGAGACCGGCCAGAAGACGAACGAGAAGCTCTACGACGGGACGGTCTTCCACCGGGTCATCAGCGGCTTCATGATCCAGGCCGGTGACCCGCTGGGCAACGGCACCGGCGGCCCCGGTTACGAGTTCGGGGACGAGATCCACCCCGACCTGGCCTTCACCAAGCCGTACCTGCTGGCCATGGCCAACGCGGGCCCGGGCACCAACGGATCGCAGTTCTTCATCACAGTCGGCGCCACCGCCTGGCTGACCGGCAAGCACACCATCTTCGGCGAGGTCACCGACCCGGCCGGTCAGAAGGTGGTGGACGCGATCGCGGGCATCCAGACCAACCCCCGCACCGACCGTCCCGTCCAGGACGTCGTCATCGAAGCGGTCACGATCGAGCGTCGCTGACGAGAGCGCCGGGAACTGTTCCGCCCCGCTCGACCGTAGGAGAAGTCGGGGCGGAACACTTCCGCACGGGGTACGAGGGCGGAGGGGAAGCTCATGGAGGACCAGCACCAGACGGAACCGCGGGTGACGTACTGCTACCGGCACCCGGACCGGGAGACCGGCATCAGCTGCGTCCGCTGCGAGCGTCCGATATGCCCTGACTGCATGATTCCGGCCTCCGTCGGATTCCAGTGCCCTGACTGCGTCAAAGGGGGGTCGGGCACTGGACACGCGCCCTCCGCGAGCCGGCCACGGACGATCGCGGGCGGAGCGGTCGCCGCCGACCGGCGTCTCGTCACCAAGATCCTCCTCGGGCTCAACGCAGCCGTCTTCATCGGCGTGCTGGTGGCCGGGGACCGGCTGGTCAACGATCTCGTGCTGTTCGGACAGGCCGTCGCGGAGCCGTACGGTCCGGTCGAGGGCGTGGCTCAAGGGCAGTGGTATCGCCTGCTGAGCTCGATGTTCCTGCACCAGGAGATCTGGCACATCGCGATGAACATGCTGGGCCTGTGGTTCCTCGGACCGCCGCTGGAGGCCGCGCTCGGGCGCCTGCGCTACTCGGCGCTGTATCTGCTCTCCGGGCTGGGCGGAAGCGCCCTGACCTTCCTGGTCTCCTCACCCGGGCAGGCATCGCTCGGCGCCTCCGGAGCGGTCTTCGGACTGTTCGGAGCGACCGCCGTCCTCATGCGCCGCCTGAACTACGACATGCGGCCGATCCTCATCCTGCTGGGCATCAACCTGGTCTTCACCTTCACCTGGCAGGGGATCTCCTGGCAGGCG
>DATMEI010000719.1:0-8846 GCA_035556995.1 Streptomyces sp. | reverse complement strand
ACGAGCCGCCCGTCGCTGTCCACTGCCACTGCCTCGCCGACCAGCTCCTCACCGCCGGGCAGCTCCGCCCGTACGGTACGTCCGAGCGTGGAGCACCCCGCTGCGTAGGCCTCCAGCACTCCGCTGCCGAGCGGGTCACCGTCCGCGGCGCTCCAGCGCCCGTACCAGTCCTCGACCGAGCGCAGCACGGCGCGCAGCAGCGGGTCGCGGTCGGTGCCCTGCGCGCCGGCGAGGACGAGCGATCCCGCTGTGGGGACGGGCAGTTCGGAGCTGCGGAGCGAGACGTTGAGGCCGATGCCGAGGACGACTGCGGCGTCACCTCCGACGCCTGCGTCAGCACGTCCCTGCGCTCCGCGGGAGGGAACCGCGGTCCGTTCGGCGAGGATGCCGCCGATCTTCCGCTCCTCGCCCTCGATGTCGACGAGGACGTCGTTGGGCCACTTCAGCCGGGTGTCCACTCCGGCCGCGCGGGCGAGCGCGCTCGCCGTGGCGACTCCCGCGAGCAGCGGCAGCCAGCCCCAGCGCTCCTGCGGAACCTGCGGTTCGAGCAGCACCGACACGAAGACCCCGGAGCGGGGCGGGGCGCTCCAGCCGCGGTCGAGGCGGCCACGTCCCGCGGTCTGCTCCTCCGCGACGAGTACGGCGCCCTCCTCGGCGCTGCCGTCGCGTGCGCGGTCGGTGAGGTCGGAGTTGGTCGATCCCGTGCTGTCGACCACGTCCAGCGACGTCCACAGACTGTCCGCACTGATCAGCGCACGGCGCAGCGAGACGGCATTCAGCGGCGGGCGGCTGAGGTCGGACCAGCGGCTGCCGGAGCTCTCGGGCGGGTTCGGCGTCATGGCGTCAGCGTAGATCCGGCAGCCGGGGCGGCGCCCTCTGCCCGGCCGCCCGTGAGCGTGAAGCGCCGCGTCGAAAGCACCCGGCCGGAGACTCAGTGTGGCCAACGCCGCACCGCCGAACGGCTGCTTCGCGGATAGCCTACGAACCGGTAGCCGCACGCTGACGAGTAGGAGCCCCACGCAGATGTCCGAGCAGGAGAGCAGCCCAGACATCCACACGACCGCGGGGAAGATCGCGGATTTCGAGCGTCGCGCCGCGGAGGCGACGCACGCGGGCTCGGAGCGCGCGGTGGAGAAGCAGCACGCGAAGGGAAAGCTCACCGCACGGGAACGGGTCGGTCTGCTGCTGGACGAAGGCAGCTTCACCGAGCTGGACGAGTTCGCCCGGCACAGGTCCACCAACTTCGGTCTGGAGAAGAACCGTCCGTACGGCGACGGAGTCGTCACCGGCTACGGCACCGTGGACGGCCGTCCTGTGTGCGTGTATTCGCAGGACTTCACCATTTTCGGCGGCTCGCTCGGCGAGGTCTACGGCGAGAAGATCGTCAAGGTCATGGACTTCGCGCTGAAGAACGGCTGTCCGGTGATCGGCATCAACGACGGCGGCGGCGCCCGTATCCAGGAAGGGGTCGTGGCGCTCGGGCTGTTCGCGGAGATCTTCCGCAGGAACGTGCACGCCTCCGGTGTCGTCCCGCAGATCAGCCTCATCGTGGGCCCCTGCGCGGGCGGCGCGGTCTACTCCCCCGCGATCACCGACTTCACGGTGATGGTGGATCAGACCTCGCACATGTTCATCACGGGCCCGGACGTCATCAAGACCGTGACGGGTGAGGACGTCGGCTTCGAGGAGCTGGGCGGCGCCCGTACGCACAACTCGACGTCCGGTGTGGCGCACCACATGGCGGGCGACGAGAAGGACGCCATCGAGTACGTCAAGGCGCTCCTGTCCTACCTGCCGTCCAACAACCTCTCCGAACCGCCGGTCTACCCGGAGGAGGCGGATCTGGAGACGTCGGACGAGGACCGTGAGCTGGACACGCTGATCCCGGACTCCGCGAACCAGCCCTACGACATGCACTCCGCCATCGAGCATGTGCTGGACGACGGTGAATTCCTCGAGACGCAGGCGCTGTTCGCGCCGAACATCGTCACCGGCTTCGGGCGGATCGAGGGCCAGTCGGTGGGTGTGGTGGCCAACCAGCCGCTGCAGTTCGCGGGTTGCCTCAACATCGACGCCAGCGAGAAGGCGGCGCGCTTCGTGCGTACCTGCGACGCCTACAACGTGCCGGTGATCACCTTCGTGGACGTGCCGGGCTTCCTGCCGGGCACCGACCAGGAGTACGACGGCATCATCCGGCGCGGCGCCAAGCTGATCTACGCCTACGCGGAGGCGACGGTGCCGCTGATCACCGTCATCACCCGCAAGGCCTTCGGCGGCGCGTACGACGTCATGGGGTCCAAGCACCTGGGCGCCGACCTCAACTTCGCCTGGCCCACGGCGCAGATCGCGGTCATGGGAGCTCAGGGCGCGGTCAACATCCTGCACCGCAGGAGGCTCACGGCGGTCGAGTCCGACGACGAACGCGAGGAACTGCGGGCGGAGTTGACGCAGGAGTACGAGGACGCGCTGCTGAATCCGTATGCCGCGGCCGAACGCGGGTATGTGGACGCTGTGATCATGCCGTCCGAGACCCGCCGTCACATCACACGCGGTCTGCGCACGCTCCGCTCGAAGCGCGAGCAGCTGCCCCCGAAGAAGCACGGCAACATCCCGCTGTAAGGAGGCCGTTCGCCATGCTGGAGCCGACGACAGGGGAACACCCGCCGATCCCGCCGATCAAGGTGGTGCGGGGCAATCCGACACCGGAGGAGCTGGCCGCCGCCCTGGCGGTGGTCAGGGCGCGGGCCGCCGCGATGGTGTCCGAGGTGCCCGCCTCCAGGTCTGCCGACGAGTGGTCCGACCCTGCCCGCACAGTGCCGCGCCGTGTCCCGCACCCGGGGCCGAAGGCGTGGCGCACGGCGTACTGGCCCGCCTGACCTGCCTGACCCGTTTGGCATGCCCCGTGCCCGCCCCCGCCGCGAGGCGGGCACGGGGCGTGACTGAGTACGCGTACTCAGGCGCCCGTGCCCTCTGCGTCGCAGCATGGAGTACATGCTGTGGTCCGACCCCCGCGACGAGCCTCCGAAGGAGATGCGCGCGACTCTGACGATGCTGCGCCGCCTGTGCTGGCTCCTGCCCGCCGTGGTCGTGACGTCTCTCCTGCTCGTCAGCGTGCGCTGAGCGGGGCATGCGGCCCCGGGCATGACGGCAGTGACTCGCGGGCGCCCGCGGGGACTTGCGGCCCCTCACAGGCGCCCTCGCAGGCGCTCACGGGCAGGTCGTCCGCCGCCGTCCCGGCTCCTTACGATGGCGGTCATGACATCCCAGCCCTCGCAGCCGCCCCAGAACCCGCGGCCCTCCCCGTCTCCGGCATCCCCGCAGCCCCACGGCTCGCCCGTCCGCCGGCTCGTACTCGCCTCCGCGTCTCCCGCGCGGCTCGGGCTGCTGCGGCAGGCCGGGTTCGCGCCCCAGGTGATCGTCAGCGGCGTGGACGAGGACGCGCTGTCCGCGCCCACACCCGGCGAACTGGCGAGGGTGCTGGCCGAGGCCAAGGCCACGGCGGTCGCGGGCCTTCCGGAGGCGGCGGACGCTCTCGTCATCGGCTGCGACTCGGTGCTGGAGCTGGACGGGCAGCCGCTGGGCAAGCCCGTGGACGCGGAGGAGGCCACCGCCCGCTGGAAGGCGATGCGCGGGCGCTCCGGCGTACTGCAGACGGGGCACTGCGTCATCGACTCCCGTGACGGCGCGGGTACTTCGGCGACGGCCTCCACCACCGTCCACTTCGGCGAGCCCACCGACGCGGAGATCGCCGCGTACGTGGCCTCGGGTGAACCTGTGCACGTCGCAGGCGCGTTCACCCTCGACGGCCGCTCGGCGCCGTTCATCGAGGGCATCGAGGGGGATCACGGAACCGTCATCGGGCTGTCGCTGCCGCTGCTGCGCAGGCTCCTCTCACAGCTTGGCGTGACGATCACCGACCTGTGGGCGTGAAGTCCCCGCGCCGGCAGGCTCGTTGCGTGCCCGCTCTACGTTGCCGAGGGCTCGGGGTGCGGCTCGCCGGCCGTCGAAGTCTCCCTCTCCGGCTGCTCGTCGACGCTGTACGAGACGAGCGACCAGACGATCAGGCCCAGGACGACCATCATGAAGAGGAACGCGAGCCAGCCCACCAGTCCCACCGAGGCCGCACCGAGCAGGCCGTGCACCACGGCGGCGCTGATGAGGATGATGCGCAGGAACCCGACCGGTGCCCTGTCGCGGATGGCCGTACGGAGCAACACCCCTGCGCACAGCAGCAGATAGCCGCCGAAGAGCGCGCCCGCGATCACCGTCGAGAGCGACATCGTGCGGGGGTGGAGGCTGGCCATGGACATCTGCTGCTCGTCCACGACCATGCTCAGGAAGATGTGCAGCAGAACGAGGCCGACCGCCTCGACCACCAGTATCAGCGCCGCAGCTCCGGCCACCGATCGTCGGAGTCCCACCCCGCTCACCTCTTCCCTATTTCACCGGCAGCGGCCGATGTTGTTGGTTACCTGGAGTACGTCGCCAGGGCACCCCGAACGCTACTTACGGGTATCACACCGGGCAAGAGGATCGACGCGAAGCAAAGTTTCAGCTCTCGATTCGTAGGAACCCCACAAAGACCGACCAATCTGCCGTGAACTGCCGAGCGGAGACCTTGGCCACATCACCGGATGCGTAAGGCTCTCTGAAAACCCGGCGTACCTTGGGATGACACGGCATATCGTGGGCCGTGACGACGGTACGTCACACTCCGTGTGGGCAAGCTCACGACCGTGGGCGGCTCGGCCTGGGGTGTCGTCAGTACCTAAACTCTCACCACTCATCACATCAAATCTTGTTGCGGCGCAGCGCCAAGTAGGGAGTCATCGTGCGCAAGGTGCTCATCGCCAACCGCGGCGAAATCGCTGTACGCGTCGCCCGCGCCTGCCGGGACGCGGGCATCGCCAGCGTCGCCGTCTATGCCGAGCCGGACCGGGACGCGTTGCACGTCCGGGTTGCCGACGAGGCATTCTCGCTGGGCGGTGACACTCCGGCAGCCAGCTACCTGGACATGGACAAGGTGCTGAAGGCCGCGGCCGATTCGGGCGCCGACGCCATTCACCCCGGATACGGATTCCTTTCCGAGAACGCGGAGTTCGCGCAGGCCGTCCTGGACGCGGGCCTGATCTGGATCGGCCCGCCGCCGGAGGCCATCCGCGGCCTGGGCGACAAGGTCGCCGCCCGGCACATCGCGCAGCGCGCCGGTGCCCCGCTCGTCGCCGGCACCAAGGACCCGGTCTCGGGCGCGGACGAGGTCGTCGCCTTCGCCGAGGAGCACGGCCTGCCCATCGCCATCAAGGCTGCCTTCGGCGGCGGCGGCCGTGGCCTGAAGGTCGCGCGTTCACTGGACGAGGTCGCGGAGCTGTACGACTCGGCGGTGCGCGAGGCGGTGTCCGCGTTCGGACGCGGCGAGTGCTTCGTGGAGCGCTATCTGGACCGTCCCCGGCACGTCGAGACCCAGTGCCTGGCCGACAAGCACGGCAACGTCGTCGTGGTCTCCACACGTGACTGCTCGCTCCAGCGCCGCCACCAGAAGCTCGTTGAGGAGGCTCCGGCGCCCTTCCTGACCGAGGAGCAGAACGCGGAGCTCTACCGCGCCTCGAAGGCCATCCTCAAGGAAGCCGCCTATGAGGGCGCGGGCACCTGCGAGTTCCTCGTCGGCCAGGACGGCACCATCTCGTTCCTGGAGGTCAACACCCGTCTGCAGGTGGAACATCCCGTGACCGAGGAGGTCACCGGCATCGACCTCGTACGGGAGATGTTCCGTATCGCCGACGGCGAGGCGCTGGAGTACGACGACCCCCAACTGCGCGGCCACTCGATCGAGTTCCGCATCAACGGCGAGGACCCGGGCCGCAACTTCCTTCCCGCACCCGGCACCGTCACCGCCTTCGCGCCGCCGTCCGGCCCGGGCGTACGGCTCGACGCGGGCGTGGAGTCCGGCTCCGTCATCGGCCCCGCCTGGGACTCGCTGCTGGCCAAGCTGATCGTCACCGGCGCCACACGGCAGCAGGCCCTTCAGCGTGCGGCGCGTGCGCTGGACGAGTTCACCGTCGAGGGCATGGCCACGGCCATCCCCTTCCACCGCGTGGTCGTACGCGATCCGGCCTTCGCCCCCGAGGTCAACGGCCGGCCCAAGGCGTCCTTCGACGTCCACACCCGGTGGATCGAGACGGAGTTCGTCAACGACATCAAGCCCTTCGCCCCCACCGGCACCGACACCGACGAGGACGAGACCGCCCGCGAGACCGTCGTCGTCGAGGTCGGCGGAAAGCGCCTCGAGGTCTCCCTCCCCTCCTCGCTCGGCGTCCCGGCCGGCCCGGCGGCCGGCGGCGGCAGCAAGAAGCCCAAGCGCAAGGCGTCCAAGAAGGCGGGCAGTGCGGCCTCCGGCGACGCCCTGGCATCCCCGATGCAGGGCACCATCGTCAAGGTCGCCGTCGAGGAGGGCCAGCACGTCGAGGAAGGCGAACTCGTCGTCGTACTGGAGGCGATGAAGATGGAGCAGCCGCTGAACGCCCACCGCTCCGGCACCGTCAAGGACCTGCACGCCGAGGTCGGCGGCTCGCTCTCGGCGGGCACCGTCATCTGCGAGATCAAGGACTGAGCGGGGCTGCCCGTACGTACACCCGCGTCACCGGTGCAGCACTCAACTGCTCGCCGTCCACGGCCCGTTCAGGGGCTGTGGACGGCGAGCAGTTCCTCGGAGGTACGAGGGACGCTCAACGGCGGCGGGGCGCCAGATCCGCGACGCGTCCGCCGGACTGCGACTGGTCCGGCAGCGCCGGCGCACTGCGCAGCTGCGAACTGCCGCCGCCAGGCGGATGGTTGCGCCGCTGTCCCGGCATCGGCATCTCGCGGCGCCCCTTCTCGCCCCCACGTCCGCCGCTGCCGCCGCCACTGCCACCGCCGTGCACCGGCGACTGACTCTCGGCACCGCCCGCCTGCGTCAGACCCGCCACGGTGATCTGCACGCCCTGGTCGGCCAGCGCCTGCAACTCCGTGCCCGCGCGGTCGTCCTGGGGCGGCGGCTTGTCCGTCACCAGACGTGTCATGACGTCTGTCGGGACCGTCTGGAACATCGTGTCCGTACCCAGCTTCGTGTGATCGGCCAGGACGACGACCTCAGCAGCCGCCTGCACCAGCGCACGGTCGACGCTCGCCGAGAGCATGTTGGACGTGGAGAGGCCGCGCTCGGCCGTGAGCCCGCTCCCGGAGAGGAACGCGCGGGAGACACGCAGACCTTGCAGGGACTGCTCCGCGCCGCTGCCGACCAGCGCGTAGTTCGAGCCCCGCAGGGTGCCGCCCGTCATCACCACTTCGACGCGGTTGGCATGCGCCAACGCCTGTGCGACCAGCAGGGAGTTGGTCACCACCGTCAGGCCCGGTACACGGGCGAGTCTTCGCGCCAGCTCCTGCGTCGTCGTACCCGCACCGACAACGACTGCCTCCCCCTCCTCGACGAGACCGGCGGCGAGGTCGGCGATGGCCGTCTTCTCCGCCGTCGCCAGATGAGTCTTCTGCGGGAAGCCGGACTCCCTGGTGAAGCCACCCGGAAGGACGGCACCTCCATGCCGGCGGTCCAGCAGACCTTCTGCCTCCAGCGCCCGTACGTCACGGCGGACGGTCACCTCGGAGGTCTGGACGACGCGTGCGAGCTCCCGGAGCGAGACCGCTCCGTTGGCCCGGACCATTTCCAGGATCAATTGACGACGTTCTGCAGCGAACACGGAACTGACAGTAACCCCAACGACCGTCTGCTTTCAGCAGTTTTCGTCGATTATTGGAAGTTGTTCATAGCTGCACTTGCTACGTGATATATGCACCTAGCGGACGTACTGTCAGGCTTCCTCAGCGGTCTTCCGCGTGTGCAACTGCCGCGCGACCTCGCCGATCGAGCCGGTCAGCGAGGGATACACGGTGAAGGTGTTCGCGATCTGCCCGACCGTCAGGTTGTTGTCGACCGCGACCGACAGCGGATGGATCAGCTCACTCGCACGAGGCGCCACGACCACACCGCCCACGACGATCCCGGTACCCGGACGGCAGTACAGCTTCACGAAGCCGTCCCGGATGCCCTGCATCTTCGCGCGCGGATTCCGCAGCAGCGGCAGCTTGACGCACCAGGCGTCCATCCTGCCGCTGTCCACATCGGCCTGGCTGTAGCCGACCGTGGCGATCTCGGGGTCGGTGAAGACGTTCGCCGAGACGGCCTTGAGGTTGAGCGGCGTGACGGTCTCGCCCAGTACGTGGTACATCGCGATCCGCCCCTGCATCGCCGCGACGGAGGCGAGCGCGAAGACGCCCGTGCAGTCGCCGGCCGCATAGACGCCGGGAGCGGACGTACGGGAGACCTTGTCGGTCCAGATGTGCCCGGAGTCCTTCAGCCGGACCCCGGCCTCCTCAAGACCCATGTCCGCCGTGTTCGGGATGGCCCCGACAGCGACGAGGCAGTGGCTTCCGGTGATCGTACGGCCGTCCTGAAGGGTCACCTCCACCTTGTCGCCCACGCGCTTGGCGGAGGCGGCACGTGAACGCGCCATGACGTTCATGCCGCGGCGCCGGAAGACGTCCTCCAGCACCGCCGCCGCATCCGGGTCCTCGCCCGGCAGCACACGGTCACGCGACGAGACGAGCGTGACGTGCGACCCCAACGCACGGTAGGCGCCCGCGAATTCGGCACCCGTCACACCGGAACCGACCACGATCAGCTCTTCGGGCAGCTCCTCCAGGTCGTAGAGCTGCTTCCAGTTGAAGATGCGCTCCCCGTCCGGCTGCGCGTCCGGGATCTCGCGCGGATGCCCGCCGGTCGCGATCAGCACCGCATCGGCCGTCAGCCGCTCCTC
>DATMEI010000718.1:0-4224 GCA_035556995.1 Streptomyces sp. | reverse complement strand
GATCTCCGGGCCGATGCCCGCCGGATCGCCCAACGTGACGGCGAGTACGGGCAGTTGACGGCTGCTCATGGGGAAACCTCTTCTGTTCTGCGGTGGTTGGGACTCTGTGAGGGGTCGGGGGCGGGTCCGTCTGCGGGCTGGTGTCCGCTGCGGGAGCCGGAGTGGGAGCGGCTGGGGGACACGTCGCGGGTGTGCATGGCCCGCAGCCGCTCCAGGCAGGCCACGGCGGCGTCGGGCCCGCCGATGAGACCGCCCTTGGTGGCGAACGGCAGACCGCTGTGCGGGCCGCCCACCAGGTGCCCGGCGACGGCGAGCGGCAGCACCTCCGCCTCGATCGCGAAGCCGTCGGCGCCGAGCGCGGTGGTGACCGCGGCCGCTACGTCGCCGCCCGAGGTGTACAGGCCGCCGGGGCCGAGTTCCTCGACGGCGCGGACGGCGACCTCGGCGAGGCAGCGCAGGATGCGGTGTGCCGCGTCCGGGTCCCGTACCGCACGCGGTGCGACTCGCACGCCGAGCACGGCTGCTCCGGCGTCGGCGGCGTCCCGCAGTTCACCGACGATCCGGGCGGGGTCGGGCGCCGGGTCGTCCGGGTCCACCAGGACGTAGCGGGCGCCAAGTGCCTTCTCGGCCCTGGCGAGTTGTTCGTGGGTGTTCTCGGTGGCGCTGCCGACGATCGCGAGGACGGGGGCGGGCGCGGGGCCTGCCGGGCGAATGCCCAGTTCCGCGGCGAGTGCCGCTCCGAACGGCCCGGAGTCCAGGGAGATCCAGCGCGTGCCTTCCTCGGCCGTCAGCCGTGCGGCCGCGGTCGCGATGGTACGCAGATGTTCGTTCTCGGTGGCGTCGCAGACCAGGATGTCGGCCGGCCGGTGCAGAGCCTCCAGTACGGCGCCGGGCCCGTCCTCGACGACGTCGAGCGGGATCTCGGCGGTGCTGAGTGAGCTCTGCTCGCCGATGACGGCGGCGATCCGTGAGTGGCGCACCGGGTCGACGGGGTCGTGCGCGACGGGCGTACGGGTCAGGGGAACGCCGTCCACGAGGTGTATGCCGCCGACGGTCGTGCGTCCGGCGTCGGGGAACGCGGGAACTGCCAGTACTCGCACGGGAGTCGGGGGGGTCCGGGCGATCAGCGCGTCGACGACGGCGTCGAGTTCGCGGCCGGGGTTGCCGCGCAGCGTGGTGTCCACCCGCTTGACCACCAGGGGGACGCCGGAGGCAAGTCCGGCGACGGCGTGGACGGCGGCGTAGCTGTCGTCGGCCTGGAAGTGGCGGGAGCGGGTGTTGACGACGAGGACGTCCACGTCGTCGGCGTACCGCGGCACCTGCGAGAGGTCGCTGACCGTGACGGTGTGCAGGCCGAGGCGGGCGAAGAGCGCGCCGGTGGCGTTACTGCCCGTGAGGTCGTCGGCGACCACGAGTACCTGCGCCACGCGGGTGTCCTCTCCCGGCCCGGGCTTGCCCCGGGTCACTGCTACTTGACTGATTCGCGCATGTTTCCTGCGCGTTTCGCTCAGGGAAGAGTCAAGGTCGCCTGCTTCCGCTGTCAAGGGTTGCGGGAGGGCGGATTTTGTGCGCGGATCGTGCAACTCCCCGGCTCGCTCCCGGCTTCAGCCCGTACGGGACAATGCGTACAACTCGGAACATTTCTCATCGCTCACGACGGCCCGCGCGTCCACGGTCTTCGCGGTCCGTCCAGTAGGGGGAACGGCCAACGGCGGGGCGGGGAGGCGCTGTTGACGCGGCAGCGGGCCGCGTCCCCGTAACTGCTCCCGCGGAACCGTGCGGCCGCGAAGGCCTGTCGGCTCCGGCAGGGATGGCACGGGTCACTTGTGAAGAAAACGGGTATTAAAGGGTAACCAAAGCGCCCTCTTGTGCGTCTCGTACGTAACAGGGTTCGCGGCTTCGCGGCTTTGCGGTGTCGCGGTGTCGTCGAAACCGGCCGGGGCGCCACGGCGGCGCGTCCCCCCACACAACTTCACAGGAGCGTCGAATGCTGAGGACCGGCATCATCTTCGGCACGGCACTGACAGTGACCTGTGCGCTCGCAGTAATCCCCGCAACCCCTGTTCACGCCTCCGCACCCACCACCAAGGGCACCGGCTTCAAGCTGACCACGCAGTTCGGGGTGACCTCGGTCAGCCCCAGCCGCCGGTACGAGGTCACGTTCGCCTCCGCGGACCTGAAGAAGCGCTACGCCCCGTACCTGACGACCGCCGTCTCCCAGGTGAAGTCGGCCGGGGTGAAGATAGCCATCGGCGGCGTGGAGCAGGTCGACCGTGCCAAGTGCCCGCCCCCGGGCCACATCCAGTACACGGAGATGTACCGGCCGCTGGGCCGTGGCGGCTACAGCCAGGGCGTGCCCTGCCCCCATCCTGCGAACGGCGTCGCGGCGGGCGGCATCGTGGCGATGAACAGCGAGTACTTCGACGGCACCTGGCACATCTCGGCGTACAAGCTGCGCAACACGTTCGTGCACGAGATGCTCCACGCCCTGGGACTCGACCACCCGAATCTCGACCTGAACCACAACGGCGTCGTCGAGGCCTACGAGTGCGTCGCCACCTCCCACGGCAACAAACCGGTGATGTGCTCACCCAACGGCGGCTACAGCACGGCCAACGCCGGAAAGCTCACGGGCTACGACACGAACGGCATCAAGGCCCTGCTCGCCAACGCGAGGCAGCAAGGCCTCAGGTAGGCCTTCCGGCCCCGAACCCCCGGGCCGTAGAGCGCTTGACCGCCGTCCCTGCTGCACCCGATCCCGGATCACTGCCCCGTCGCGCGCCGCTGCCCGCGACGAGTTCACCGATGGCACTGACCGCGCCCGACGCGGTCCCGGCCCGCTTGATCCGCCCGTGGGTTCCGGAACGTCCCTCTCGGCGAGGCGTGTCACGTTCGCGCCTGAACACAAGTCCACAATGGGTCCTGGCTCCCTGTTTCGTTCACTCCATGTGACGGCTCAAGTGACGGCCCGTCATGAGGCTGCAGCTATGGGGGTGGTTGCGAGTGGTGCAGCACCGGCCTTCCCGGCAGGACCTGATCCAGCAGCGTCTCCGTGACGGATTCATCGGCCGCCGCGGCGAAGTCGCGGTCTTCCGCGACAACCTGGCCCGCGACCCGGAAGAGGCCGCCTTCCAGTTCCTCTTCCACGTGCACGGCTTGGGCGGCGTGGGCAAGACCACGCTGCTGCGGCACTGGGAGCATCTGGCACGTGAGCGCGGCGCGGTCACGGCACGGGTGGGGGACGAGGTGCACAGCGCCGTGGAAGCGATGGAAGCCGTCAGCGGTCAGCTGGACAGACAGGGATGGCCGCTGAAGAAGTTCACCAAACAGGTGGGCGCCTACCGCCGGCGGCGCCACGAACTCGAAACCGCTCCCGAAGTCTCTGCGACGGCTCACGTCCCGATGGACGACGCCCATACGCCGACCACCTCCGCCTCCAGTGCCGTTGTCGCACAGCTCGGGCTGGCCGGGCTGGGTCTCATCCCCGGCCTTGGCACGGTCGCAGGGGTACTGGACGCTCAGCAGGCCGCGCTGGGCACGGAGAAGCTGCGGGCGATGCTCAGCAGCCGCTTCCGCAACCACGAGGATCTGCAACTCGTCCTGTCCCCCCTGGAAGTCCTCACACCCGTCTTCCTGGACGAGTTGAGCGAGGTCGCCGAACGCAACACCTGGGTGGTGCTGTTCTTCGACACCTTCGAACGCACAGGCCCTCTGCTGGACACATGGCTGCGCGACATCACGCTGGAGTCCCGCTACGGCACTCTGCCCGTCAACGTCCAGACGGTGCTCTGCGGGCAGGGACGCCTGGAGACACGGTGCTGGGGCGACTCCCTGAGCCTCATCCAGCACGTGCCGTTGGAGGTCTTCACCGACGACGAAGCCCGTCAGCTGCTCGCCGCCTACGACGTCACCGACGAAGCGGTCATCGACGTCATCCTCGACCTGTCCGGGCGGCTGCCCGCATGGGTGGCGGCTCTGGGTCAGGCGCGTCCCGCCGGCCCCGACGCGGTGGGCGACCCGGCCGACAGCGCCGTCGAACGCTTCCTGAAGTGGGAGACCGACCCCGGCCGCCGTCGCACCGCACTGGCGTGCGCTCTGCCCCGGCAGCTCAACGAAGACCTCTACCGCCTCCTGGCCCCCGAGCCGTTGACGGGTGAGTACGCGTGGCTGCGCGGTCTGACCTTCGTCAGCGGAGACAACGGGCACTGCCGCTACCACGACGTC
>DATMEI010000717.1:0-3938 GCA_035556995.1 Streptomyces sp. | reverse complement strand
GATGCCGCCGACCGTCCCGCCGACGATCTGGCTGCGGGCGGTCTTCTCGTTGAGGATCCGCCCGCCGTCGATCACCGAAACCACCCGTGCCACGCGGATGACGCCGAGGTCGGCATCGACGCGGACCTCTACGAACTTGGCACCGAAGGCTCCCGCGAGCGCCATGCCGAGTGTGGAGGGGTCGGCTGGAGTGCTGGCCCCGTCCGCCGTCAGCTCCTGCTGGCCGTGCCGGGCCAGGATGTCCGCGTAGGACTCACCCTCCTCAGGCCGGTCGCGCCGGTGCATGCGCCCGTTGCCGACACTCACGTCCCCCAGGCCGCACCCCCGCAGCGGCGACTCGGCGTCCTCCCTCACCAGGTCCAGAACCCGCTGCAGTACGCCACCGCACGCATCCTGTACGGCCGTGGCCAGGGCACCGGTCAGGCCCGAGCCGCCGGCTTGCGGGGAGTGCGGCATGTCCGAGTCCCCGAGGTCGAAGCGGACGCGGTCGAGGGGGATGCCGAGGGCGTCGGCGGAAACCTGCGTCATCACCGTGTACGTGCCGGTCCCGATGTCCGTCGCCGCGCTGCGGACGATGGCGCTGCCGTCCCGGTTGACGGTCGCCCGCGCGTTGCACGGCTGGGCGTACCAGGGATAGCCGACGCCTGCGACGCCGTACCCGATGAGCCAGTCGCCGTCCCGCATCGAACGCGGCGCGGGATCGCGGCGGGACCAGCCGAACCTTTCGGCGCCGACCTCGTAGCACTCCCTGAGCGCTTTGCTCGACCAGGGCATCCCGTTCCCCGGGTGGTTCTCGGCGTAGTTGCGCAGCCGGAGTTCGAGGGGGTCGATGCCAAGGGAGTAGGCGAGTTCGTCCAGTGCGGATTCGAGGGCGAAGTTGCCCTGTCCCTCTGCCGGGGCGCGCATCGAGGTCGGGTTGGGGATGTTCAGACGCACCTGGCTGTCCCTGGTGATCACGTTGGGACACGCGTAGGAGACCGCCGACGAAGCAGCCAGCGGCTCGTAGTCGTCGTCCTCCATGGCGACGGAGGAGGTGGTGCGGTGGTCGATCGCCACCAGCTCGCCGCTGCGCTCGGCGCCGATCGTGATGTGCTGAATGCTGCTGGGACGGTGCCCGATCGAGGTGAACATCTGAGGCCGGGTCAGGACCAGCTTGACCGGTCGCCCCGTCATGCGGGCGGCGAGGACGGTCAGGATGACGTGCGGCCAGACGCGCAGCCCGTTCCCGAACGCCCCGCCGATGTACGGCGCCAGTACCCTCACGGCGCTCTCGGGCACGTCGAAGACCTTGGCGAGCGTGGCTCGCGCCATGGAGGGCCACTGGGTGGCGTCATGGACGGTGAGCGTGTCCTGCTCCCACACGGCCAGTGTCGCGAAGAGGCCCAGCGGATTGTTGGTGTTGTCGGGCGTGGTGTACGTCGCCGACACCTTCACGTCGACCGTGTCGAGCGCGTCCGCGACGGCACCCCGCTCGCTGTCCAGGCCCCAGGGGTTGTCCATGCGTTCGGCGCGCGGATCCTGCAGATTCGTGACGGGATCGTCCGCGTCGTAGGTGACCTCGATCAGACGTGCGGCCGCCACAGCCTGCTGCGGGGTCTGCGCGACCACCATCGCGATGTGCTGACCGTGGTGGAGGATGCGCTCGTCCTGAAGGGGAGCCGGCGGTGAGGCACCGAGGGCGGTGATCGGACCGTCAGGGAGGCGGGACATGTTGCGGTGGGTGATGACGCTCAGCACGCCCGGAGCGGATTCGGCCGCGGTGGTGTCGAGGGTGCGGATGCGTCCGGCGCCGACGGTGCTCTGGAGCAGCGTGGCGTACGCCTGCCCCTGCGCGTTGAAGTCGCTGGGATAGGCGGCAGCACCGGCCACCTTTCGCGCGCCGTCGACGCGGTCGATTCCTGCTCCGATGACGGGAGCGGTATCCACGAGGCTCACGATGCGACTCCTGAAATGTTCCGCAGGGCACGTACGAGGGTGCGCTGGGCGAGTTCGACTTTGAAGGCCGTACCGGGGACCGTCCACGCTCCCTGGACCGCGGCGGCCGCGGCCTCGCGGAACGTCTCCTCGGTGGCCGGCGCGTCGGTGAGGACTTGTTCGGCTTCCAGCGAGCGCCAGGGCTTCGACCCCACGCCGCCGAGCCCGACCCGGGCCTGACTGATCGTGCCGTCCTGTGTCACGAGCGCGACGCCGGCCGAGGCAAGCGCGAACTCGTAGGAGGCGCGGTCACGGACCTTGAGATAGCCGGAGGTGGCCATGGCCGGCAGAAACGGGATGGTGATGCCGGTGATCAGCTCGCCGTGCACCAGGACGTTCTCGACGTCGGGGCTGGTGGCGGCTTCGCGGTAGAACTGCGTCAGGGGCACGCTGCGGAGCCCGGATCTCCCCTGGAGATGGACCACGGCGTCCAGGGCGACCAGGGCGACGGCGAGGTCGGAGGCGTGCACCGCGATGCACCGCTCGCTGACGCCCAGGATCGCGTGCATCCTCGCGGTGTTGGCGACCGCGGCGCATCCGGACCCGGGTTCGCGCTTGTTGCATTCGGGCACGGTGGGGTCGCGGAAGTAGCGGCACCGGGCCCGTTGCAGGAGGTTGCCGCCGATCGTCGCCATGTTGCGGAGCTGGGTGGAGGCGCCCAGCAGAAGCGACTGACGGACGATGGGGAGGTGTTCGACGACTGTGGGATCGGCGGCCAGTTCCTCCATCGTCGTGAGAGCGGCGACGTGCAGACCGTCGCCGTCGCGGGTGATGCCGCGCAGCGGAAGGCGGGTGATGTCGACCAGCCGCTCGGGCGCGAGCACTCCGTCCTTCATCAGGTCGAGCTGGGTCGTACCGCCGGCGAGGTAGGACGCTCCTGTGTCCGCGGCCAGCAGGTTCACGGCCTCGTCGACCGCGCTCGCGCGTGCGTACTCAAAGGGAAGCATCGGCACCGCCTGCTGACGCCACGTCGCGGACGGCGGCGACGATGTTCGCGTACGCGCCGCAGCGGCACAGGTTGCCGCTCATGAACTCGCGGACGTCGTCGTCCGAACCCGCCCGTCCCTCGGCCATCAAGGCGACCGCCGACATGATCTGACCCGGTGTGCAGAAGCCGCACTGGAAGCCGTCGTGACGGACGAACGACTCCTGCAAGGGGTGCGGCCCGTCCGGGGTGGCCAGGCCTTCGATCGTGGTGACCTCCTGGCCGTCGCACTGGGCGGCCAGCGTCAGACAGGACAGCACACGACGGCCGTTGACGTGCACGGTGCACGCCCCGCAGGCCCCCTGGTCACAGCCCTTCTTCGTCCCAGGCAGGCCCATGTGGTCGCGCAGCGCGTCGAGCAGAGTGACCCGGGCATCAAGGTGCAGCTTGTACTGGCGGCCGTTGACTGACAGCGCGACTGGAGTATCGCGCGCACCCTGGGCGTACCGTTGCCGGCTCAGCGCTTTGGCCATCGCCCCTCCTTAGCTGTGTGGGGACGCATCCGTGGCGTCCTGACTGCGGATCGGCCTGTGCCTGAGGGAGCTCGGAACTCACCAGTGGGCGGGCGGGTCCCGGCTCCGTGCAGCCGGGCACCCCGGCTCACACAGTCCGACATTCACAAAACCGACATTCAGGATAGTGAGTGCTGCGGTACCTGCCGTGCAGCGCGAAGGCGCCACGCCGAGCATCAGCGGAGGGGGCCACCTCGGCGGCGTCACGGCGCCAGGCATGTGCCGGCAGCCGTCGCACTCACGGCTGCCGGCGCATCCAAAGCAGACAATGTCCACGGAGTAGTTCATCCGCGGGTACGGGTTGTCCGTGAACGTGCTCAACGACAGGAGGCGAAGCCCATGGGACCGTCTCCCGGACGGCGCCAGCCCAGGGCCCCCGTCAGCGAACTCACAACCGAGCAGCAGCAGGCACTGATCCACGCCACCGCGGCCCTCGGCAGAGTCGACGCCCCGGAGGCCACCCGCGC
>DATMEI010000716.1:0-6431 GCA_035556995.1 Streptomyces sp. | reverse complement strand
CGTGACGCTCGGCACGGCAAACGTGGACGCCGGCGGCCGCTTCCTAGGCGAGGCTGTCACCGCACTGGACGCCCTGCGCGAGACGGTGCAGGGCATCGTCGTCGACCCGGGCGGCCTGCTCGCCGAGGTGCCGGGAGGCGTTCCCGAGGGCGTGATCGTCCGCGAGTACGTGCCCCAACTCGACCTGCTCGCACACCTCGACGCCGTCGTCTGCCACGGCGGCCACAACACCGTCTGCGAGTCGCTGTGGAACGGAGTTCCGCTCGTGCTCGCCCCCATCCGTGACGACCAGCCCATCGTCGCCGGCCAGGTCGTCGACGCGGGCGCGGGTGTTCGGGTGCGCTTCAACCGGGTGGACGCGGTCCGGCTCGGGGCGGCGATCGAGTCCGTACTCGATGCGTCCGGAGGCCACCGGGCCGCGGCCGAGGCGATCGGCCGTTCCTTCCGCGCCGCCGGCGGCGTGCTCGCAGCCGCCGACCAACTCGACCGCACAGCCGCGCCCTTGAGGACCTCCACATGACGTCGGCTCCCGGAACCCACGAGCCCTTCGGGTTTTTCCAGGGCGCCCAGCCCCAAGCTGCGCCTCCGCCGCCGACGGTGCCCGGCTCCGGCGGGGACCCCAGGGCCAGCATCCTGCGGATCGACCACCGCAAGCGGGCGCCGCTGCGCGTCCTGATGGGCTACGCGCGCCCTCACCGCCTCGTCCTGTTCGCGACGTTGCTGCTGGTGCTCGGTGCCAGCGGTGCCGGGCTGGCCCAGCCGCTGGTGGCGCAGCAAGTGCTGGCTTCCCTCGCCGACGGCGGCGACGTGGTCGGGCCGGTAGTGGTGCTGGGCGGTCTGGTCGTGGCGGGCGCCGGGCTCACCGGGCTGCAGTCCTGGTGGCAGCAGCGCACCTCGGAGCGTGTGGTGCGGCGGGTCCGCGAGGACCTGGTGTTCCGCCTGATCCGGCTGCGCATACCCGAGTTGGACCGCCGGCCGCCCGGTGACCTCATCGCCCGTGTGACCTCGGACAGCACCCTGTTGCAGAACGCGGCCACCGAAGGCCTGGTGATGATCGCCAACGGCATACTCAGCATCTTCGGTGCGGCCGTCCTCATGGGCGTCGTTCATCTGGGGCTGCTCGGGGTGACCGTGGGTGTGCTGCTGACGGTCGGCCTGGTGATGGGCGGCGTCCTGCCCCGTATCCGCAAGGCCGTCTCCCGTGCGCAGGAGTCGATCGGAGCGGTGGGCGCAGCCCTGGACCGTACGCTCGGCGCCGCCCGTACGGTGAAGGCCAACGGGGCCGAGGACCGCGAGACGGAGGTCGCCGAACGGGCCATCGACGGCGCGTACCAGGCCGGTCTGGTGGGTGCCCGCTACGTGGCGGTCGTCAAGATTCTCTCCGGGGTCTCGATCCAGGCGGCGTTCCTCGCCGTGCTCGGAGTGGGCGGCGCGCTCGTCGCCTCCGGAGACCTCGAGACGCCCGAGCTGATCGCTTTCCTGCTCTACGTCTTCTACTTGGCGAGCCCGATCGGCTCGCTGGTCGCCGGGCTCGGCATGCTTCAGCAGGGGCTGGGCGCCGTGGGCCGTATCGAGCAGATCAAGCGCATGGCGGTCGAGGCCGACGTCGACGAGGCACCCGAGGCACCCGCACCTCCCGCCGCGAGCGGGAACCTGCCGGCGTACGGCCGGTCGAAGGGCTACGTGAACGGCCACAAGAACGGTCACACCGACGGCCGGACGAACGGTCAGGGCAGTGGCTTCCACGGGCAGGAGATGTCCGACGCCCCGGCGACGATGAAGCTGAAGGCCGCCGGTCCGCCCGCCATCGAGTTCCGGGATGTGCGGTTCTCCTATCCGGACCGGGGCACGGCGCTGAAGGGGATCTCCTGCACCATTCCCGGCGGCACCCAGACCGCACTGGTCGGGCTGTCCGGCGCGGGCAAGACCACCATGTTCGCCCTGCTGCAGCGCTTCTACGATCCGACGGCGGGACAGATCATCATCGACGGCGTGGACATCGAGAGCATGCGCCGTGCCGAAGTGCGCAGGCGGATCGCCTACGTCGAGCAGGACTCGCCGGTGATGGCGGGCACGCTGGAGGACAACCTCAAGTACTCGGCGACGAACGCCTCGGACAAGGACATCGCGGAGGCGCTGCGCGTGACGCGTCTCGACACGCTGATCGCCCGCCTCCCCGACGGGCTGCGCACCGAGGTCGGCAACCGCGGTGTCTCCCTCTCGGGTGGTGAACGCCAACGGCTCGCCATCGCAAGGGCGTTGCTGCGCAAGCCGGAGGTGCTGCTGCTCGACGAGGCCACGGCCCAGCTCGACGCACGTAACGAACAGGCCTTGCGTGAGGCGGTCGATCAGGCGGCCCGCAGATGCACGGTCATCCTCATCGCGCACCGGCTCTCCACGGTGACCCATGCGGACCAGATCGTGGTGATGGAGCACGGCGAGATACGTGCACTCGGCAGCCACCAGGAACTGGTGGAGGCCGACGGGCTCTACCGCGAACTCGCCGCCTCCCAGATGCTCGTCGGTGAGGACGGCGGGCCCGCGGACAAGCTGGCGCGTGCGGCACGCTGAGTTCCTTCGTTACGCGGAGTTCCACTGATCCGTCCGAGTGATCGCAGGAGCAACAACAGCGAAGGGCGCCCGTCGTGCGACGGACGCCCTTCGTTCCCGCCGGGACGGCGGCGGTGATCCAGGTCAGGTCAGCCCATCAGAGGGTTGAGAGCGGCGAGGTAGCCGTCCCGGTGACCTTCGACATTGGGGTGGTAGGACTCATTGAGCTTTTCCCACTCCAGGCTGGTGACCCATTCCGATCCGCCGGAGCAGATCGTGTGCGGGTCGAATACCGGGCGCGCGTCGAGGAATGTGAATCCTGCTTCCTGTGAGCGCGCGGACATGATCTCGGCAAGAGTGTCGGCCGCGGAGTTCAGTGCGGTCCGTTCCTTGTCACTGAGGCCGAGAATGCCGCAGTCACCTCCAATTGTGTAGAGACGCGGATATCCGACGACTATGACCTTCGCTGACGGAGCCGCCGCACGCACGGCGGCGTAGGTCTTCGAAAGCTGGGGAGACAGCGTGCTGGTCGCAGCTGCCTTCGCCGCTTCGACGCCGGCAAGGCAGTCGGCGTCGTCCGCCGTGAGGATGCAGTTCTTCAGGACGTCGACGAAACCGACGTCGTTGCCGCCGACCTGAAGAGTCACCAGGGATGTGTCCGCGGTCAACTGACCCACCTGCGTGTTCTCGACGTCGGCCGCGGTGGCGCCGGAGCACGCCGCTTCCACGAAGCCGACATTCGGGTGCGCGGCGGCCCACAGCCTGGTGTAGGAGGTGGGGCCACGTCTGCAGGCGTCATCCGGGTTGTCGTAGGTATTCGTTCCTACGGCGACGGTGTACGAATCTCCCAGAGCGACGTATTTACCCTCGGCCGCCTGTGACCCCGGCGCGATGGTGGCCACGGCCACGAACGCCAGCACGGCGGCGAACAGCAGCTTTAAAGTGCGCATGAAGTTGTCTTCTCCGAAGGTGGGGGATGAGAACAACTCAGAATTAGCAGCCGACGAGCTCTGTGAATATAGCCGAACCCGCTGATTTTTGGTCACAGTTCGATAAACGCGACCCTCGGTAATCATGATCGATAACGAGAACGCGCGGCAATGCAGGCCAAATACGGGCGACTTTCTTTGAAACTTTTCTTCAGGCGTTCCATGGAAATTGCGAGAGCGATTCCCGGCCCCGGAGACCGATCATGCCGCCCCTTCGGAAGCGCATACATCGGTGCTGTGCCGGCGGTCCGCGCTGCCTGCCGCGAAGTGCTCCCGGGGCGCACCGGGGAGCCCGGGAATCGTCCGCGCCGAAGAAGGTCAGCACTGCATCGGTTAGCGAACGCAACAGATGGAATCGTCACCCGGGTGTGCTCACCCGCGGCGGGGACGGCTGGAAATCCACCCTCGCCGGATGCTCCACCGGCCGCCGCACTCCCGTCGCGCTCCCGCCCCGCTCCCGTCACGCGTCGCTCGTTCGGGGGGCCCGGGCGGAGAGGGAACGGTTCAGCGGCAAGGCGCTGCATACGGTCCGGAGCATGCACGTCAGAAGTGATTCCGCGTCCGCCACCACCGGCGTCGGGGCGCCGAGGCCCGAAGGCGACGGCCCCGTATGCGAGTTGACGGCCGCCGTCGTGACGGAGCTGCGGCTGTCCGCATTCCGCGCACTGCGCGACCGCACCGTTCCCCTCGCGCCGGTCACCTTGCTGACGGGACGGAGCGGCAGCGGCAAGTCCAGCGTCCTGGAGGCGTACGAAGCGCTTGCCCGGCTCGGCGGGGGAGAGGCGCTCGGTGAGGTCTTCGGCCGTGCCGCGGGCGGCGCGAGGGCGTACGTGCCCCACTCGGCCCGTCCCGACGGCGAAGGCAGACGCGGCTTCCAGCTCGGCTGCACGGTCGACGGGCCTGCCGGGCCCGTGCGCTTCGACCTGGCGGTCCAGGCCGAACCCGGACTGCGCATCGTCGGCGAGCGGCTCTCCACACCCGACGGGCGGACGCTGCTGGCCACGGCACTCCGCGACCCCTCCCGTCCCGCTGTCCAGGCCGAATGGCACAGCGCAGGCGCCGGACGAGTCACCCGCGCCCGGCTTCCGGACGACCGGCTGGCAACCGCCCTTCTGCCGCTGCGAGTTGCGGGAAGCAGCGACGAGGAATGCCGGGTGCTGACCGCCGCGGAGCAGGTGGTGATCGCGCTGCGCTCGGTCTTCGCCTGCGACCCCCGCCCGGAGAACATGCGCGACCCCGTCTCCGCCGCCGACACGCTGCTGCGCGGCGGCTGCGACAACGTGGCGGCGGTGCTGCGCCGCACCCGCATGGAGTGCGGCATCCGGCACGGACTCCTCCTGGAGGCGCTACGGGCAGGGTGCGCCGGCCCCGTGGCCGACCTGGCGACCGACGTCGTCGACGACGGGCGCGACCGGGGGCTGATGCGCGCGCTGGTCGTGCGCGGGGAGGAACGCGGACGTACGCCCCTGGAATGGCTGGGTGACGGGGAGTTGCGCTACGCGGCGCTGGCCCTGGTGCTGCTCACGGGCCCGGGGGTGCTCTCCATGGACCCGGTGCAGGAAGTGCTGCCCGCGCGGCAGGCGCTGACGGTGCTGGCCGACGGTCTGGACAGCGGCCTGGACGGGCGGCAGGCGCGTGAACTGCTGGCGCTGGCGCTGCGGATGGGCGAGCGGGGACATGTGCGGCTGCTGGGCGCGGTGAGCGACGAGGGGCCGGCGGCGAGGGAAGCGGTGAGGGCGGTGAGGGCGGTGACAGGGGAGGCGGAGCCGGCCCCCGGTGTGTCACTGGTAGACCTTGGGGCGTGAGCGAATTCCCTTCATCTTCCCCGGCTTCCGGCAAGTCCTCTCCCACCATGGCTCAACTGCAGCGCAGGCTCGCCGAGTTCGCCGCAGCCCGCGACTGGGGGCAGTACCACACCCCGAAGAACCTGGCGGCGGCGCTCAGCGTCGAGGCCGGTGAACTCGTCGAGATCTTCCAGTGGTTGACGCCCGAGGAATCCGCCCGCGTGATGTCGCGGCCGGAGTCCGCGCACAAGGTCGAGGACGAGGTCGCGGATGTTCTCGCGTACCTCCTGCAGTTCTGCGAGGTGTTGGGCATCGACGCCCTGCAAGCGCTGTCGGCGAAGATCGAGCGGAACGAGAAGCGTTTCCCGAGGACCGAAAACGGTCACTCTATGGAATGAGTACTGTGTCCATGCAGGGTGAGTTGTCCGGGTTGTTCCCAAATTCCCTGGTTTACCTGCCCCTTGATGGTCACGCTGTGTAGCGGATCCATGGAGGGAGGTGGTGCAGTTGGATGCCGTGCATCTCATCAAGGCCACCCGGCACGCGCTTGTGGAGTGCGGATCCGTGAGGGAAATCATCGCCGAGGCGTGGCAGGCGCAGGCGCTTGTCGAAGCAGTGGGGAGTCATCTGGCCCGGAGCGGCCCGCAGTCGGTGCGTGCCGAGGCGATGGGGCTGAGCGAGGCGGGCGGTCGCGCCTGCCGGTCGTCGGAGAACTCCGAGGAGCGGTCGGCGGATTCGCGCGCGGCGAGGCTCTCGGAGATCCAGGACCCCAGGTGCGCTCTGCTGGACCTCAGCGGGCTGCTCGTCGAGACGGGCGTGGCGCTCGTGCTCGTCGCCGTCACCGCGGACCGTGAAGGGCTCTACTGGCACGTCATCGAGGCCATCGACGCCGTGGACGAGTCCGAGGACCGGGTGACGGCCATCCTGCGCCGCCTCGAACCGCAGGAGCAGGGCGGCGCCGCCTGATCGGGCCCGGGGCCCACCCGGAGCCCGGCCTGGAGTCCACCCGGAGCCCACCCGGAGCAGGAATCGGGACAGGGAGGCAAGATATGAATCATGAAGCTGCGCATCTTCACCGAGCCCCAGCAGGGGGCGAGCTACGACACGC
>DATMEI010000715.1:0-2092 GCA_035556995.1 Streptomyces sp. | reverse complement strand
GAGGCCGGTCTTCGTGGTCGGACTCGGAGGTTCGGGTGCAAGCGGCACACAAGCCTTACCCCCCACGGTTCTGGCGCACCTCCTGCGCCTGCTCGGCACCCCCGAGTCCGAGGTGCCGACCCCCCTGGGGGCCCGCTCCGCCCTGTGCCGCCGCCTCCTCAACGAAGCGGAAGCCCTGCTGATCCTCGACGACGCCGACTCCTGGGAACAGGTGCGCCCGCTGCTGCCCGGTCCGGGCGCTGGCCGTGCCATCGTCACGAGCCGCCGCCCCCTGGAAGGCGCCGGCACACTCGGACGCCTCACGGTGCCTCCGTGCGAACCGCTCGAGTCCCTGGAGATCCTGCGCCGGATCGCGGGGGCGGAACGCATCGACCAGGACCCGTACTCCGCGATGCGCATCGCGGAGTCGATCGGCCACATCCCCCAGGCGGTGGCCATCATCGGCCGCCACATGAGCAGCCACGCGGAGTGGTCACCGTCCGACTACCACGAACAGGCCCTGGTCTCGCTGGTGCTGCGCGGCGGCATGGGCCCCGCGTTCATGGCTTCCGAACGCCGGGTCCCGCCGGAGGCACGGCGCCTGCTCCGCTTCCTCGCCCTCCAGGACTCCTGCTTCCCGGACGTCCCCACGGCAGCGGCCCTCACCGGCACCACGCCCGCCACAGCACGCCTCCACCTGGGCGCCCTGACCAACGCGGGGCTGCTCCAGAGCATCACCCCCGACCTCTACTACCTGGACAGACTGGTCCTCGCCTATGCCGGCACCCGCCTCCGCGTCGACGAACCGATCAGCCAGGTCCGCGAAGCCGTGCGCCGCCTGACCCGGCATCAGGAGGCCCGCACCGGAAAGGACGACCCCGGCAGACGCCACGGCAGCCACGCCCCGCTCCGGTCCGACCACGGCCGTCACGTGACGCAGGCCACAGCAGTCGCCCGGAACCAGCGGTCCCCCGCGCCCGACAAGCTGACGAACGGCGAATCCGCATCCCCATCGCCGCGGCTGGAGGTGCCGGATGAGCGAACGACCGGCTGTCGGACCGCGCGCGGCCGGGGAGGAGTCCGGTGACCACCACCCCTCCTTCGACGACTGGAGCGGCAAATGACTGACGCTGTGCCCGACGTGGGCCGGCAAGCGCCGGCCTCGCCCATCCGGCGCGTACTCCCGGCACCTTCCGTGGGCGGCTTCGTCCTGCTGCTGGCCGTGTTGTTCGGCGTCTCCTACACGGTCGGCACGCTGGCCGGACCAGTGGGCTCCGTCATGCGCCCGACCGAACCGACCGACGGTGACAGCGGTGTCTCCGAGACCGGCGAGCACGGAGGGACGGGCGGTACGCACGGCATGCCCGCGCCATCCCACGGGGAGGCGCAGCAGTGACCGGAACGAAGCCCAACGGGGACGCTCCCCGAGGCAGATCCCAGGCTCCGGAGGATCCGTCGAGGATCCCGCCTGCCGGCAGCGTGCTGCTCGTCGGCGGGATGACCTGTGCCGCGTGCGTGGGCCGGGTGGAGAAGCGGCTCGGACGTCTGGACGGAGTCAGCGCGACAGTCAATCTGGCCACCGGTAAGGCGCAGATCGAGCACCCCGCCTCGGTGCCCGTCGAGGATCTGATCGCCACCGTCGAGGCCGCGGGGTTCACCGCGAGCCTTCCGGAATCCGCACCGTTCCCTGCAGACGGCGACCGGACCAGCGCCGCCGGCACCGCGGCGGACACGTCTGAACGCGATGAGCCGGACCGGCAGGAGCGGAACCGCCTCGTGGTGACTGCGCTGCTGTCGCTTCCCGTGCTGGTGCTGTCGATGGTCCCGGTCTGGCAGTTCCCCAACTGGCAGTGGCTGTGCTTCACGTTGGCGGCACCCGTCGCGGCGTGGAGCGCCTGGCCCTTCCATCTGCGTGCCCTGCGCGGACTGCGGCACGGCGGCGCGACCATGGACACGCTCGTCTCCCTCGGCGTCGCCGCGTCCTTCTCCTGGTCGTGCTACGCCCTCTTCGGCGGCGGTGCGGGGCAGACCGGTATGACGATGCCCTTCTCACTCCTGCCGTCAGCGGACGGTACGGCTCACATCTATCTCGAAGCGGCCGTCGCCGTCCCGC
>DATMEI010000714.1:0-2387 GCA_035556995.1 Streptomyces sp. | reverse complement strand
CGGCTGGGACAAGGCACGCGTCACCCGGCGCGCCGATGAACTGCTGGAACTGGTCGGCCTCGACCCCGACATCTACGGGCGGCGCTACCCGAAACAGCTCTCGGGCGGCCAGCAGCAACGAGTGGGCGTGGCACGGGCGTTGGGCGGCGACCCGCAAGTGATGCTGATGGACGAGCCCTTCGGTGCCATCGACCCGCTCAACCGGGAGGCGCTGCAGAACGAATTCCTGCGCATCCAGGCCGAGTTGCGCAAGACCATCGTGTTCGTCACCCACGACATCGACGAGGCCGTGAAGATGGGCGACAAGATCGCGATCTTCGGCGACGGCGGCAAGGTCCTCCAGTACGACACCCCCGAACGCCTGCTGGCCGACCCCGCCGACAGCCACGTGGCCGACTTCATCGGTTCGGGCGCGGCGGTACGGCGGCTCTCCCTCACCCGCCTCGAAGGGCTGCCGGTGCCCGGCTGGAGCGTCGTGGAGCAGCGGGCGGACGCGCAGACCCGGGAGTCCGCCTTGGCGCGTGCGGCGCGCGCGGGCCACGACTACGTGCTCGTGCTGGACGGTGAACGGCGGCCCACCGCCTGGCTGACCGTCGGGGCCGCCGGACGGCAGGACGGTGCGGACGGGGCGGCGGACGGCCCGTCCGACGCCCGTACGCAAGGCCCCGCACCCGGCGAGGAGCTGCCGCTGATCACCCCGATGGGACCGCGGCACAGTCTCTTCGACGCCCTCGACCACATGCTGTCCGCCAACGCCTCCGCCGTGGCCGTCGTCGACGGCGATGGCCGCTTCCGCGGGGTGCTGGACATGGACGCGGTGCGCTCGCTGATGAACACCGAGGCGCGGCACAGCCGCGACGGCAGCGACGCGTTGCAGGAGGTGTAGCGCACCATGCCGAGCACACCTCCAGTGACCGAAGCTCCTGCCGGGACCTCCGCATCTGCCGGAGTCTCCACGCCCGACGGGTCCAACGGGTCCAAAGGGCCTGCCGAGTCCGCCGGTTCAGGCACGGCCTCCGGATTCGCCATGCCGGCCGCGTTCCGCTACGTGCTCACGCCCCTCGCCCTGTGCGTGGTGCTCGCCGGGCTCGCCTGGCACGTACGGGGGCAGCGGCTGGACCTGATCGAGGAGCGCAGCCTCAACGCCGACTACCTCATCAGCCGGACCGTCCAGCACCTCGAACTCACCGCCCTGGCAACCGTGTTCATCCTCATCGTGGCCATCCCCTGCGGCGTACTGCTGACCCGCCGGTGGGCACGTCCCGTCGCCGGGCCGATCCTGGCCCTCGCCAGCATCGGGCAGGCACTGCCGTCGCTGGGCATCATCGTGCTGCTCGCGGTGGCCTTCGTCAGCCTCGGCGTCACGCAGATCGCGATGATCGCCTTCGTCGTGTACGGCGTGCTGCCCGTACTGCGCAACACCATCGCCGGGCTGCAACAGGTCGACGAGTCCGTGATCGAGTCGGCACGCGGCATGGGGATGACGCGTGGCGCCGTGCTCTGGCGGATCGAACTGCCCCTGGCCACACCGGTGATGCTCGCCGGAATCCGGACCGCCCTCGTCATCACAGTCGGCACCGTCGCGCTGGCCACCTTCATCGGAGCGGGCGGGCTCGGCGACGTCATCTCCAACGGCATCAACTCCAGCCGCAACCTCGTCCTGGTGACCGGCAGCGTGCTCGTGGCCGTACTGGCGCTGCTGATCGACTGGCTGGCGGGCATCGCCGAGGACTTCCTTCGACCGCGCGGTCTGTGATGCGTCCGGCACGGCGCCGGCGTACAGGCACGGAAACCGACACAGAACGGAGGCACACCGTGGTGCAACAGGCAAGGCGAGCCCGCCGGATGCGGGCGGCGATCCGGCGGCTCGCGGTGGTGCTCGCGCTGGCCGCGCTCGCCGCCACCGTCCCCGCATGCTCCGCCGAATCCGGCGGCGGCGGCGGTGCGTCGGCGGTCGGGAAGGCGGAGCTGCGCGGCGGTTCCCTGGGCAAGCAGTTCGACCTCTCGGGCGCGCACTTCACCGTGGGCTCGAAGGAGTTCACGGAGCAGCAGATACTCGGCAAGATCACGATGTACGCGCTCCGGGCCGCCGGTGCCCGTACCTCCGACCAGACCGGGCTGAACGGTTCGACCATCGTCCGCAGCGCCCTGCAGAGCGGCGAAGTCGACATGTACTGGGAGTACGCGGGAACCGGCTGGACCCAGTACCTCAAGCACGACAAGCCGGTGCCGGGCGAACAGGCCCAGTTCCGGGCCACTGCACGAGAGGACGACCAGCGCAACGGCATCCGGTGGCTGGGCCCCGCCAAGTTCGGCAACCAGTACGCCATCGCACGCGCCGCCGACGCCCCGGGACCGGTCGGCAAAGTGGACCGGCTCAGCCAGCT
>DATMEI010000713.1:0-3938 GCA_035556995.1 Streptomyces sp. | reverse complement strand
GGCGGGACGGCAAGACGGTCTGGTTCAGGCTGCCTTGGGAGGCGGAGGAGCGTCCGTACAGTTCGGAGTCGGCTTCGGCATCGGCTTCGGCTTCGGACCCGGCCTCGGTCACGCTGCCGAAGCAGGCGGACGGCAGCGGTGCGCGTACGGAGTCCACCCGCAACGCCCTGCAGCACGGCCTGAATCTGACCGGGAAGCTCGCCCCCAGCGCCCAGCGCGCCGCGACCGGCACCCACTGGGGCCCCGACTGGATCAACCACGGCATTCTCTCCTTCCTCGCCGAGGCCTCCGATCTGCTCGCCGGCCAGACGGACGAGGACCGAGTCGCCTCCCTGGCAGGCCAGTTGCTGGTGCCCCGCTTCGCCGACTGGTGCGCCGTATGGCTCGCCGACACGGACACACCCGCGCCGCCCCGCCTGGCACGCGTCTGGCACTCCCAGGAAGACCGCATGGACGAGCTGCGTGCGGAGCTGGAGAAGTCGCCGCCCGTACTGTCCAGAAGGGACCCGTCAGGGCAGGCCGTGCCCCTGGACTGGCCGGGTCAGGCCTCCGCGTACGGACCGGGCGGCGCCGCGGTGGGCTGCCGCCTCCTCGTCGGCGGACGTACGGTGGGCAGCCTCGTCATCGGACGTGCCGGCCTGCTCCGCATCCCCGACGAAGTCGTGGGAATCATCGAGGACTTCGCCCGCCGCGTCGCCCTTGCAGTGCTCTCCGCGCGCCGCTACACCCGGCAGGCCACCATCAGCCAGGTCCTCCAGCGGGGGCTGCTGCCCTCCGGCTCGGTCGTCATCCCGGGCGTGGAGACCTCCGTCGTCTACGAGCCGGCAGGCGAGGGCTCATGGGCCGGCGGTGACTTCTACGACTTCTTCGAAGTGGGCGAGGGACGCTGGCGGTTCGCGCTCGGCGACGTGTGCGGCAACGGCCCTGAAGCGGCTGTCGTCACCGGCCTCGCCCGTCCCGTGCTGCGGCTGCTGGCCCGGGAGGGCTACAGCGTTCCGCAGGTCATGGACCGGCTCAACCGCGAGGTGGGAGAGCAGACCCGCTTCCTCTCCTTGGTCTACGGCGAGTTGGCGCCCCGTCCCGCATCCGAGGGCGGCGGCATCGAGTGCACTCTGGTGAGTGCCGGTCATCCGCTGCCGCTGGTACGCGAGGCGTCGGGCGAGGTACGGGCGGCAGCGGAGCCTCAGCTGCTGCTCGGCGTGGTCGAGGACGTCGGCTACGAGAGCCAGAGCGTCATTCTGAAACCCGGCGAAACCCTGCTGTGTGTCACGGACGGCGTCACCGAACGGCGTTGCGGGGCACGGCAGTTCGACGACGATGACGGGCTGGTGGCCGTACTGGGCGAATGCGGCGGGCTGCCCGCCGCCGCCACCGCCGAACGGGTGCGCCGTGCGGTGCACGACTTCGGCGACGGTGCCCCGGTGGACGACCTCGCTCTGGTGGTGCTGCAGGCGCGCGAGGACGGCTGAGGCAGCCGCCCCGTTCACGGAACCGGCAATTCCCCGACGTCCCGCTGTCAGTTGACGGTACGGCTCCGTCGACGGTGTAGTGGGCTCGATAGCCGGTACAACGGGGAGAGGCATGAGCACGGGTTTTGAGATCGATATCGCCGCGACCGAGCGCATTGTGCACAAACTCGACGAGTGCGGCGAACGCATGCAGCAGGCCCGGAAACGCCTGAAGAACGTCGGCCCGAAAACGTTGGGCACGAACGGGCTGGACAATGCCTGCGACACCTTCCAGTCGGAGTGGGACGACGGCATCAAGCGCATCGAGGACGCGGCGAAGGACATCAAGGACCGCCTGCGGACCACCATCGACAAGTACAAGGAAGGCGAAGAGGCCACCGCCAAGGGGTTCGGCGCGAAGTAACGAGCGGGAAGCAGCAAGGGGGACGCCGCATGTCGTATCGCAGCATCTTCATCCTGGGCGACGACGCATGGCCCGGCCTGAAGTTCAACCCTGCCAAGGGTGACCTGGAGGCCATCGACAACCTGGCCTCGGACGTGAAGGCCGTCAGTACCGAACTGGACCAGCTCGACGAACTGCTGACGTCCGTCGGGAAGAAGGGCGGTGCGTGGGAGGGCGAGGCGGCCGAACGGTTCTCGAAGAAACTGGGCGAACTGCCCAAGTACCTCAAGCAGGGGACCGATTCCATGGGCGACTGCGCCAAGGCGCTGCGCTCCTGGCACAGCAAGCTGTCCGCATTCCAGCGGAGGGCGGAGAGCCTGGAGTCCGAGGCTGTTACGGCCCGGCGGGAGTCCGACCGGCTCACGGGCGCGTACAACACCGAGAACGACCGCCTCAGGGCGCTCGGCCCCATGCCCGCCGACGAGGCCGACCGGCTCAACAAGAAGCTGGACCGTCAGCGGGCCGAAGTGGACCAGGCGCAGGACAAGTTGGAGAAACTGGTCCGCGAGGCCGAAGAGATCTACGGCCGGTGGAACGACCGGGCCCAGGAGGCCGAGGCGGCCATCATCAAGGCGTCGGAGAACCACCCGCCGGACCTCGGGCTGTGGGACCGGATCAGTGACGGCCTGAAGGAGGTCGCGCGCGACGCCGGCGACTGGCTCGCCGAGAACGCCGACCTGCTGTCCACGATCTCGTCGGGCCTCGGAGCGGCCGCCCTCGCCTGCCAGATCATTCCCGGCGTCGGCACTGCCGTGGGCGCGGTCCTGGGCGCAGCTGCGGGAGCCTTCGCCCTCGGCGCGATGGCCGGTCACGCCGTCCAGGGCATGCGCGGACAGAAAGGCGGCTGGGCGAAGATGGGACTGGACGCGCTGTCGGTGATTCCTGCGGGGAAGGGCGCCGTGGCGCTGGTCAAGGGAGCCAAGCAGGCCGAGCAGGGCGCCGAAGCAACAGCCGGAGCCGCGAAGGCGGCAGCCGCCACCACGCGCATGGGTGCGGCACGGGACGCTGTCCACGGCGGGCTTCGCGAGCCACTCACCCAGAAGTACCTGCTCGGGCCGGCGGAGAAGGCTGTTGCGAGCTCCTTCGGTAAGACCGTCAACCCCGATGCGCTGAACAGAGCGTCCCAGTTCACAGTGAAATCGGCTTCCTTCGGCGCCGGAGCCTGGAGCCAAGCCACCAGCTGAAGCAGTGGCGGGAACCAGGCGGCGACCGGGGCGGACCCCTTCCACCCGCACACGGTAAGGAGATTCACCGTTGGCATCGGCAGAGGCTAGAGTGCAAAAGGCGCTTCAAGCTGCTCAACGGGCATGCCCGAACGAGAATATGAAAGGTGTCTTCATCGTCAGGCGCGGTGAAATGCCTGACTCGTTGCAGACCCCGCACCGGCAACGGCCACGAGTTCTGGAGCAGCAGGGGGTGAAGCGGGCACCGCTTCGCAAGCTGGGCGACCTGCTTGGGCGCACGCTCATCCTGGACTTCCTCGGGCCCAAGAAGTCCATCCACTTCAAAACCGGCCCGGAGGTCCGCGCGGACAGTCGGCGCCGCTCGACGGGCACCTCCAACCTCGACGAGGTCTCGTGCCTGTTCTTCGGCGCGGCGGAGAGCCAGGCCGGAAGGCTCTTGGTTGCCTCACTCCCCAGATCGAAGGCCAACGTCCAGCACCTGCTCTGTGTCACCGAGACCGAGATCAAGCTGCTCCACGTCCCGCGTACGAAGCGCTTGAAGTACTACGCCAATGCCGTGGAAATCGGTTGGCGCGCTGATCGCAAAGACTTGGAGTGGACTCGAAGCACAGCCTCGAAGCACGGAAACCAGGGCATCCAATACGGGTTCACCGACGGAAGCTGGATTGCCCTCCCCACATATTCACTCGCCGGGCAAATCGACTTCACGGACGTCTTCCCCCAGACCCTCACCAAGGAAGACCCGATCCCGCTCAACGCCAACTACCCCGAACCGGAGCCGAAGAAGTGACCGAGGCCGCAGCTGCCGGGCGCTCCGAGCTGCACGTCGGCTGGCTCATGCCG
>DATMEI010000712.1:0-7550 GCA_035556995.1 Streptomyces sp. | reverse complement strand
TGCGGGTCGTCGCGGTGCGTGCTCTGGTGGCCTCCCGCCTCGATTCCCTGTACGCACACGGCGTCGGCCCCGGACCACTCCGCGACCTCGGCCTCGGCGACCGAGGTGACGGTGACGACGGTGTACGTCCTGCGCTTACGGAACCGCTCCAGGACGCCGCGGGTGGGGCAGCCGAAGGTGAAGGAGACGACGGGGACGGGATCGTCGAAGAGTATGGCGAGCTTGGCCTCGTATGCGTCGTCGGTGGCGTGGTCGGTCTCGCCGAGCTCCGTCTCGTACCACGTCTCCTCGCCCGCGAGCTGCGCGCGGTAGCGCTGGAGCGTGCCCCGGTCGGCGTTGTCGGGCTGCGGCATGAACAGGTTGACGCCGAAGGCCCGTTGGGTGAGCCCACGCAGCTGCTTGATGTCCTCGTACATCGCCTCCGGCGTCTTGTAGCCGGCGGCGAGGAAGCCCAGCCCGCCTGCCTCACTGACGATGCCGGCCAACTCCGGGCAGGAAACGCCGCCCGCCATGGGGGCCTGCACAATCGGATGCTCCGTGATGTCGGAGAGCATGGTCAACGCGGAGGACATGGGCTCATCCTGTCACGCGGCACACACGCCTCCTGCCGGGCCCGTCCCGCCTGCGGCAGGCCGGCCCGGCAGAGGGCCGTACACACTCCCCGGTACCACTCCCGGCAGCGCAGCCGGGCACCGGCGGCCATCGGCCGCAACCAGCGGCAACGACGACGGGCGGCCTTCGCGGGACGCCCGGTCCCCGGCTGCTCAGCGGCCGTTGAAGGCGTCCTTCAGCCGCGAGAACAGCCCCTGCTGACCGGGCTGGAACTGACCGGTCGGCCGCTCCTCGCCCCGCAGCTTGGCGAGCCGCCGCAGCAACTCCTCCTGCTCCGGCTCCAGATTGCCCGGGGTCATCACCTCGACGTGCACGATCAGCTGGCCGCGTCCGCCGCCACGCAGATGCGTGATGCCGCGCTCGTGCAGCGGGACCGACTGCCCGGACTGCGTGCCCGGCCGGATGTCGATCTCCTCCACCCCGTCCAGCGTCTCCAGCGGCACCTTCGTGCCGAGCGACGCCGCCGTCATCGGGATGGTGACGGTGCAGTGCAGATCGTCACCGCGGCGCTGGAACGTGGAGTGCGCGGTCTCGTGGATCTCCACGTACAGGTCGCCTGCCGGGCCACCGCCCGGGCCGACCTCGCCCTCGCCGGCCAGCTGGATGCGGGTGCCGTTGTCGACACCTGCGGGGATCTTCACCGTCAGGCTGCGCCGCGAGCGGATGCGCCCGTCACCGGCGCACTCCGGGCAGGGAGTGGGCACGACCGTGCCGAAGCCCTGGCACTGCGGACACGGGCGCGAAGTCATGACCTGGCCCAGGAAGGACCGCGTCACCTGGGAGACCTCGCCCCTGCCGCGGCACATGTCGCAGGTCTGCGCCGAGGTGCCGGGCGCCGCGCCCTCGCCGCTGCAGGTGTTGCAGACGATGGCTGTGTCGACCTGGATGTCCTTGGTCGTGCCGAAGGCCGACTCCTCCAGATCGATGTCGAGCCGGATCATGGCGTCCTGGCCACGGCGCGTACGGGACCTGGGACCGCGCTGCGAGGCGGTGCCGAAGAAGGCGTCCATGATGTCGGAGAAGTTGCCGAAGCCCGCTCCGCCGAAGCCGCCGCCACCGCCTCCCGCGCCGCCTGTCGGGTCGCCGCCGAGGTCGTAGACCTGCTTCTTCTGCGGGTCCGAGAGGATCTCGTAAGCGGTGTTGATCTCCTTGAACCGCTCCTGGGTCTTCGGGTCCGGATTGACGTCCGGGTGCAGTTCGCGCGCCAGCCTGCGGAAGGCCTTCTTGATGTCGTCCTGCGAGGCGTCCCGCTGCACGCCGAGGACCGCGTAGTAGTCCGTCGCCACTTACGACTCCGCGAGGATCTGTCCGACGTACCGTGCCACTGCGCGTACAGCTCCCATCGTTCCGGGGTAGTCCATGCGGGTCGGTCCGACCACGCCGAGTTTGGCGACTGCTTCGTCGCCCGAACCGTAGCCGACCGATACCACCGATGTGGAACTCAGCCCCTCGTGGGCATTCTCATGCCCGATTCTTACGGTCATACCCGGGTCCTTGGCCTCCCCGAGCAGCTTCAGCAGCACGACCTGTTCCTCCAGAGCCTCCAGCACGGGCCGGATGGTCAGGGGGAAGTCGTGCCCGAAGCGGGTGAGGTTGGAGGTGCCGCCGATGATCAGCCGCTCCTCGGTCTCCTCGACCAGTGTCTCCAGCAAGGTGGCGAGCACTGCCGAGACCGTGCCGCGGTCGTCACCGTCGAACGACTCCGGCAAGTCCTGCACCAGGGACGGCACTTCGGTGAAGCGCTGTCCCACCACGCGGCTGTTCAGCCGGGCCCGCAGGTCCGCGAGGGACGACTCCCCCATCGGCCCCGGGGTGTCGATCAGGCGCTGCTCGACCCGTCCGGTGTCCGTGATCAGCACCAGCATCAGCCGCGCCGGAGCGAGCGAGAGCAGCTCCACGTGCCGCACCGTCGAGCGGGTCAGCGACGGGTACTGCACGACGGCGACCTGCCGGGTCAGCTGCGCCAGCAGCCGCACTGTGCGTCCCACCACATCGTCGAGGTCGACGGCGTCGTCCAGGAAATTCTGGATGGCCCGCCTCTCCGGAGAGGAGAGCGGCTTGACGCCCGCCAGTCTGTCGACGAAGAGGCGGTAGCCCTTGTCCGTCGGGATGCGTCCCGCGCTGGTGTGCGGCTGCGCGATGAAGCCCTCGTCCTCCAGCACCGCCATGTCGTTGCGCACCGTGGCCGGTGAGACCTGGAGGTGGTGCCGCTCGGTGAGCGCCTTGGAGCCCACGGGCTCCTCGGTGCCGACATAGTCCTGGACGATCGCGCGCAACACTTCAAGCCTGCGTTCGCTGAGCAATGCGCACACCTCCCGTCCGACCTTGCCCGGCTTGCACCTCCGGGGCGCCGACGCCACTCGGTCCCCCGGCGTCTCCGGCGTCCCTGGCACTCTCGTCAATTGAGTGCCAGATCCCCTGGGCCAGTGTACGGCCGGTAGCCACAGCCGGGGCAAGGGCCGCCTGATTGACCGTACCGTGGGCGCACATCGTGCGGTGTGCCAGTAGCGTCACCGCATGGTCGGTCACCGGGACACAGCGGGGGAAGACACGGGTCCGCAGGCGGCCGAAGAGTGCCGTGCAGGTGGCTGGGAGCAGCTCGTTCCGGGCGTCCTGCGGCGCAGACTGCCCACGTGGGACGCGACGGTGGGTGCCGTGCGGGGACCGTCGGGAATGCTGATCGTCGACACCGGGTCCGGCCTGGCGGAGGGTGCACGGATCCGTGAGGAGCTGCTCGGCCTGACCGGGCTGCCGGTGACACAAGTGGTGCTCACCCACCCGCACTTCGACCACGTGCTGGGTGCCCCCTCCTTCGCGGGTGCGCGCGTGTACGGGGCGAGCGGCATGGACGGGTATCTGGCGGGCGCACGGGAGGAGTTGCGTCGGGACGCCGTCAGCGAGGGGATGCCGCCGGAGGCCGCCGCCGGGGCGGTGGGCGAGCTCGTCCTTCCACAGCAGGTGGTCGCGGAAGAGCTCACGCTGACGCTGGGCGAGCGGCGGGTGGTGCTGGTGAACATGGGCCCGGCGCACAGCGCACACGATCTGGCGGTGCTCGTACAGGGCAGGCGTGGCAGCGGGAACGGCAGCGAGGGTGGGGACGGCCGGGAGGGCCCGGAGAGCCCGGACGGCCCTGAGAGCCCGAGCGTCGTCTTCTGCGGTGACCTGGTCGAGGAGTCCGGTGAGCCACAGGCGGGCCCCGACGCCACACCGGCCCTGTGGCCCGCCGCACTGGACCGGCTGCTGTCGCTGGGCGGCGAGGACGCACTGTACGTACCGGGGCACGGAGCTGTCGTCGGTGCGGAGTTCGTACGTGCCCAACGGGACGTACTGGCGCGCCGCTTCGCACAATCGTGAAGAATGCGTTCATGCGCAGCCGTTCCTACGACTCCGACCTCACTCCGCCGTGGAAGAAGCGGCAGCAGCCCGTGCCCGAGGTCCCGGCCGATCCCGACCTCGTGGTGGAGGAGATCTCCACGGGGTTCTGCGGTGCGGTGATCCGCACGGAGAAGACCGCTGAAGGACCGACGGTCACCCTTGAGGACCGGTTCGGAAAGCACCGGGTCTTCCCGATGGAGCCGCGTGGCTTCCTGCTGGAGGGCAGGACCGTCACGCTGGTACGGCCGGGCCCGGCCCCGGCCGGTACGGGTGCCGGGGCCGGGGCCACGGCGCCGCAGCGCACCGCTTCCGGTTCGCTCGCTGTCCCGGGTGCACGTGCACGCGTGGCCCGCGCCGGCCGCATCTATGTGGAGGGGCGGCACGACGCGGAGCTGGTGGAGAAGGTCTGGGGCGACGACCTGCGCATCGAGGGCGTGGTGGTCGAATACCTGGAGGGCATCGACGATCTTCCCTCCCTCGTACGGGACTTCGGGCCCGCACCGGACGCGCGGCTCGGTGTGCTGGTCGACCATCTCGTACCGGGCTCCAAGGAGTCCCGTATCGCGGCGGAGGTCACGGGCGAGGACGTCCTCGTGGTCGGTCACCCGTACATCGACATCTGGGAAGCCGTGAAGCCGTCGTCCGTCGGTATCGGCGCCTGGCCCCGCGTGCCGCACGGACAGGACTGGAAGACCGGCGTCTGCCGGGCGCTGGGGTGGCCCGAGAACACGGGGGCGGCGTGGCAGCGGATCCTCGGCCACGTGAACGACTACAGGGATCTGGAGCCCGCGCTGCTGGGCAGGGTGGAACAGCTCATCGACCATGTGACGGTCGGCTTCTCCTGAGGGACGGGGCTCGCAGGCCCTGAGGCGTGCGGGCCCTGCGTGCCGTACCTGCCGTGCTGCCGTGCTGCCGTGCGTGGTGGCCCGTGCCGGGTCCGTGCCGGGTCCGTCCCGGCGGAGCACGCCCGTCACGGACAATGGGACCCATGCCCTCCGCACTGCCCGACGGCGAGCCCGTCCCCGAGAGCGGCTCGCTCCCGCCGGAAGCCCTCGCGGGCCGCGAGTCCCGGCCGCTCGGCTTCTATCTGCACGTGCCCTACTGCGCGACCCGCTGCGGCTACTGCGACTTCAACACCTACACCGCCGCCGAGCTGCGCGGCTCCGGCGGTGTACTCGCCTCACGCGAGAACTACGCGGCCACGCTGAGCGACGAGATCCGGCTCGCCCGCAAAGTGCTCGGCGACGATCCGCGCCGTGTCAGTACCGTCTTCGTCGGCGGAGGCACCCCGACGCTGCTGCCCGCCGCGGACCTCGCCCGGATGCTGGCGGCCGTGCGGGACGAGTTCGGGCTGGCCCCCGACGCGGAGGTGACCACAGAGGCGAACCCCGAGTCCGTCGATCCCGGCTATCTCGCGCAGCTTCGCGAGGCGGGCTTCAACCGGATCTCCTTCGGGATGCAGAGCGCACGCCCCCACGTACTGCAGGTCCTGGACCGCACCCACACCCCCGGACGGCCCGAGGCATGCGTCGCGGAGGCGCGCGCCGCCGGCTTCGAGCACGTCAATCTCGATCTCATCTACGGAACGCCCGGCGAGACGGACGACGACTGGCGTGCCTCTCTGGACGCCGCGCTGGCCGCGCAGCCCGACCACGTCTCGGCGTACGCCCTGATCGTCGAGGAGGGCACCCAGCTCGCCCGCCGCATCCGGCGCGGCGAGGTCCCCATGACCGACGACGACGTGCACGCGGACCGCTACCTGATCGCGGAGGAAGCACTGTCCGCCGCGGGCATGAGCTGGTACGAGGTGTCCAACTGGGCGACCGCCTCCGACCCCGCCGCCCGCTGCCTCCACAACGAGCTGTACTGGACCGGCGCAGACTGGTGGGGTGCGGGACCGGGCGCGCACAGCCACGTGGGCGGCGTGCGCTGGTGGAACGTCAAGCACCCGGCTGCCTACGCGCAGGCACTCGCGGAGGGCCGCTCCCCCGGCGCGGGCCGCGAGCTGCTCGGTGCCGAGGACCGGCGCGTGGAGAGGATCCTGCTGGAGCTGCGGCTCCTGGCGGGCTGCCCGCTCGAACTGCTCGCTCCCGCAGGGGCGTCGGCCGCCCGCAGAGCCCTGTCCGACGGGCTGCTGGAGCCCGGCCCGTACGAGCAGGGCCGCGCGGTGCTCACGCTGCGGGGGCGGCTGCTGGCCGACGCGGTCGTGCGTGACCTGGTCGACTGAACGCACAGCTGCAGCAGCCCGCTCGCGCCAACCCGGAGGTCTCCACGGGCCTCGTCCACGAGGCGACTGCGCCGACGGTGGGCCGCCAGGTTCCGGTCAGTCGAAGTCGCCGGCTACGGAGGTGGCGGTGCCGCGGGTGCACACAGTCGCCACGTCGACGAGGAGCCGGCCCTGCTCGGTGTCGGCGGTGAGGGAGGCCGTGTAGCCCTGGGCGCTGGTGGAGTCGCCGGGGCCGGTGAAGACGGCATGCCCTTCGGCCACGGCGTCCTCCGTCCAGCTGTTCCCGATCAGTTGGGCGCGGGCGGCGGCGAGTATCTCCTGGAGCGTCGTCGGAGCGAGCTCTGCCATCTCCCAGTGGTGGCGCACCGTGCAGCCGGCGGTCAGCCCTTTGGAGCGGCAGGACGTGCACGCGACGGAGGCGAGGTGGTCGGCCTCCTCGCCCATGGGACCGCGCATTCCGACTGCGTCCAGGACAAGGCTGGACCGGCGGCGGACGGCCTCGGCCACCTCCTCGTCGACGCGCTCGGGCTCGGGTCCGCGTTCGGGCTCCGGCTGCGGCGCCTGCTCGTGAGGGCCGGGCTGGGCGGGGATACCCGCGATCCGCTCCAGCTCCCGCTGTTCGGCGAGGTCCTCGTCGGTCGCCCAGTCGAGGGTGCCGAGGATGGCGTCGAACATCTCCGCGTACATGTCCCAGGCGCCGAGGGACGGCGAGTTCAGTTCGAAGACCATCGTCTCGCCCTGCCCGGGCAGCGGCACGTACGTCTGGATGACGCCTTGCGGCAGGGTCTGCGGCTGCCCGTCGGGGGACAGTTCGGGCGGGACGGTCACCTCCAGCCCGCCGATCCTGGTCACGGCGGGGGCGCTGTCCAGCGGCAGCGCAGTCGTGCCGACGTCGTCGTGTGCGTAACGCCGCTTCAGCAGTGCCTCCGTGGCCTCGGCCGCCTCCTCGACGGTTCCCCCGAGCGAGGGGACGCGGTTCACGAGGACGGTGGCCATGGTCGGCTCGCCCTCGTGCTCCACGAAGCACATACCGGCGTACTCGGCCTCGGCTTCGATGAGTTGAGCCGTCTGCCGCAGCATCATCTGCGCGAAGAAGTGCTGCTCGTCGGTGCTGCGGTCGGCCAGCACCGTGGTCGCCAACTCGACGATGCGGTCGGCAACTTCCTCGGGCTCGGTGGCGTCCACGGGGAGCGGGTGGAAGAACGTCGGCATGAGCCAGCCGACGTGCAGCTCGGAGCGGCCGCCAGCCGAAACTTCCGTCACTTCTTGGACTCCGGTTCGGGATAGTTCGGGTGGGGTGGAATGGGGTCGTCCGTGGTGAGGGTGGCTGGGAAGA
>DATMEI010000711.1:0-12526 GCA_035556995.1 Streptomyces sp. | reverse complement strand
ACGCACGACGAACGCCAGAGTGGCGGCGAGCGTCATCGTCACCGCGTTGAGGGCACCCACGCCCAGCAGCAGCGCCGCCACGGTGGCGCCGATGATGGCCGGCACCGCGTAGAGGTCGCGGTCCCAGCGCAGCAGGGACGGTACCTCGTTCGCGAGTACGTCCCTCAGCACGCCGCCGCCCGCCGCCGTGGCCAGTCCGAGCACGGCGGAGGCGAAGAGCCCCAGCCCGTACTCGTGGGCCTTGACGGTGCCGACGACGCAGAAGAGGCCGAGCCCCGCCGCGTCGAAGACGCTGATCGCCTTGTTGATCCGCTCGACGTGCGGATGCAGGAAGAAGACCAGGACGGTGGCGATGAGCGGCGCGTGGAAGTATCCGGCGTCGGTGAATGCGGCAGGCGGCACGGCGCCGATCACCACATCCCGGAAAAGACCGCCCCCGAGTCCGGTGACCTCGGCGAGCACGGCCATCCCGAAGACGTCGAAGTTCTTACGGACGGCGAGCAGCGCACCGGAGATGGCGAAGACGAAGATTCCGACGAGGTCGAGCCAGTGCTGCAGATCCGGATCGAGAAGCTGGTGGTTCACGGGCCCATTGTCACGGGCGCGGCACCTCACCCAAGAGGCCGGGACCGGTTTCCGCTCCCGCATTCGGGGAGGCGCGGGCGAGCCCGCCGTACCGCCTGGCCGCTCGCGCTTTCCGTCCGCCTGAATCGCGTGTCGAGGCGGCCACGGAGCGTCGATGTGCATCCCCTGAATTGTGAAGCGGCACATAGGACCCAGGTCACATACGAACGGCCTTAGTGGACTCGTTCATCCCTAATGCCCGAATCAGGCGCCTCGCGGGTATCGGTCCGCTCTGCCTGACCATTTCGGTTAGTACACCTCTTGTTTGCCTCTGCCCCGATGAACCTTTTATCAATGCCAACGTCGCATTGCGCCGGGAACCAGACCTCGGCGTCGAAGCCGTTCCGGCTATCCCTCCGCGACGACGGCAACCGAAAGGTTTTTGCTTCTCCATGCGTATTTCCGCTTACACCCGCCTGACCCGCACGCAGAAGACCGCCACGATCGGTCTGACAGCCGCCGCAGGCGTAGCGGCCCTCACCGCCGGTATCGCTCCGGGTGCCGCCGCCGGAGGCGACTCCGGCCGAAGTCCCGCCAAGCCGGTCGCCGGGCACTCGGTGAGCGCGGACGCCAGTTCGGGCAAGAAGGCCGAGGCCTCGAAGGGTGACCACGCGACGGGCAACAAGTCCGTGCAGCTCGCCGGGGCCAGCGCCGGCCACCAGACGAAGGCCTACCAGGGTCAGAAGGCCGAGGCCGCTGCCAAGGCGCAGGCCGAGCAGAAGAGCCAGGCCAAGGCTGAGGCCAAGGCCAAGGCCGAGCAGAAGAGCCAGGCTGCTGAGGCCCGTACGGACCAGAGCGCCAGCCGCTCCGCCGAGCGTCCCAGCAAGTCTGAAAACGTCGACGGCTGGATCAAGGAAGCCCGCGCCATCATGAAGGAGAAGGGCATCCCCGGCTCGCACGAGGGCATCAAGAAGAACATCATGCGTGAGTCCGGCGGTGACCCGAACGCGGTCAACGACTGGGACATCAACGCCAAGAACGGCACTCCCTCGAAGGGTCTGCTCCAGACCATCCAGCCGACCTTCGACTCCTACCACGTCGACGGCACCAAGGACTCGGTCACCGACCCGGTCGCCAACATCGTCGCCGCCTGCAACTACGCGGCCGACAAGTACGGCTCCATGGACAACGTCGACTCGGCGTACTGAGCCTCGGCGATGCGGTGACACAACTGAACACAACAGAAGAGGAAGGGCGGCTGCGGCATACGCAGCCGCCCTTCGGCGTCGTTCAGCCCGCCGACGTCGCAGCCCGCCGGCGTCCTCAGCCGGCCAGCGGCGTGGTGTCCTCCGGGTGCTGGTCCGGAGCGTTCTCCGGGTGGTGGCAGGCCACTTCGTGGCCGGTCGCGAGGGAGACCAGCGGCGGCTCCGCCGTCGTGCACACCTTGGTCGCCTTCCAGCACCTCGTGTGGAAGCGGCAGCCGCTGGGCGGCTTGATCGGCGAGGGCACGTCGCCCTGCAGCAGGATGCGCTCGCGTCCGCCCTGCGCCCTGCGGCGCGGGTCGGGCACCGGTACGGCGGAGAGCAGCGCCTGTGTGTAGGGGTGCATCGGCGTCTCGTACAGCGACTGCCGGTCGGTCAGCTCCACGATCTTGCCGAGGTACATGACCGCGATCCGGTCCGAGACGTGCCGGATGACGGACAGGTCGTGCGCGATGATCACGTACGTCAGGCCGAATTCCTCCTGGAGGTCGTCCAGCAGGTTGATGACCTGCGCCTGGATCGAGACGTCCAGCGCGGAGACGGGCTCGTCGGCGACGACGAGCTTCGGGTTGAGGGCGAGCGCGCGGGCGATGCCGATGCGCTGCCGCTGTCCGCCGGAGAACTCGTGCGGGTACCGGTTGTAGTGCTCGGGGTTGAGCCCCACCACCTCCAGCAGCCGCTGGACCTCCTTCTTCACGCCGCCCTCGGGCGTGACGCCCTGGAGCTTGAAGGGGGCGCTGACGATCGCGCCGACGGTGTGCCGGGGGTTCAGCGACGAGTAGGGGTCCTGGAAGATCATCTGGACGTCACGGCGGAGCGGGCGCATGCCGCTCACACCGAGGTGCGTGATGTCCCGGCCCTCGAACTCGACGGTGCCCGCGCTCGGCTCCAGCAGCCGCGTGATCAGCCGGCCCATCGTCGACTTGCCGCAGCCGGACTCGCCGACGACGCCCAGGGTCTCCCCCGCCCGTACGTCGAAGTCGATGCCGTCGACCGCCTTGACCGCGCCCACCTTGCGCCTGAGCAGGCCCTTGGTGATCGGGAAGTGCTTCTTCAGGCCGGAGACCCGCAGCAGCGACTCGCCGGGCTTCGGGTCGGCCTTGGTCAGCACCTGGCCCGTCGCCTGCTGCTGGGATGGGATCGTCATCTGCTCGTCCTCACTCACAGCTTCGGCGCGATCTCTTCGGTCCAGATCCGCTCCCGGTCGGCCTGGTCCATGTGGCACGCGGACTGGTGGCCGCCGCCCACGTCGCGCAGTTCGGGGCGTTCAGTACGGGTGACGTTGCCCTTGGGTACGTCCGCGTACGGGCAGCGCGGGTTGAAGGCGCAGCCCTGCGGGATGTTGATCAGGCTGGGCGGGGAGCCCTTGACCGGGATGAGGCGTTCGGTCTGTGCACGGTCGACGCGCGGCATCGAACCCAGCAGCCCCCAGGTGTAGGGATGCTGTGGCTCGTAGAAGACCTGCTCGGCGGTGCCGTACTCGACGCAGCGCCCGCCGTACATCACCAGGATGTCGTCGGCGAGCTCGGCGACGACGCCCAGGTCGTGGGTGATGATGATGACCGCGGAGCCGAACTCCTTCTGCAGATCCCGGATCAGGTCGAGGATCTGCGCCTGCACGGTGACGTCCAGCGCGGTCGTCGGCTCGTCGGCGATCAGCAGTTCGGGGTTGTTGACCAGCGACATCGCGATCATCGCGCGCTGCCGCATGCCGCCCGAGAACTCGTGCGGATAGCTGTTGACGCGCTGGTCGGGCTGCGGGATGCCGACACGGTCGAGGAGTTCGACGGCTCGCTTCTTGGCCGTCTTCTTGTCCACGTCGTGGTGGACGCGGTAGGCCTCGACGATCTGGTGGCCGATGGTGAAGTACGGGTGCAGCGCGGACAGCGGGTCCTGGAAGATCATCGCCATCTCGCGGCCGCGCAGCTTGCGTACGGCGTCCGGCTCGGCGCTCAGCAACTCCTGCCCGTCGAGCCAGATTTCACCTGACAGCTTCGCCTTCTTGCGCCCGTACTGCCCGACGGTGTGCAGGCCCATGATGCCGAGCGAGGTGACCGACTTGCCGGAGCCGGACTCGCCGACGATGCCGAGGGTCTTGCCCTTCTCGAGCGAGAAGGAGAGACCGTCGACGGACTTCACCAGCCCGTCCTCGGTGGGGAAGTGCACCTGAAGGTCGCGTACTTCCAGGAAGGAACGGGCAGGCCGTGCGTCGGCCACCGGCTCACCGACAGCTGAGGCGCCGGTCTTGTGCAGTTCCGTCATGCGAGCCTCACTCGGGGGTCGATCACGCCGTACAGCAGGTCCACGACGAGGTTCGCGACGACGACGGCGGAGGCGGTGATCAGCGTGACGCCGAGGATCAGCGGCAGGTCCTTCTCACTGATCGCCTTCAGCACTGCCTGGCCGAGACCGGGCAGGCTGAAGGTCGTCTCGGTCAGGATCGCGCCGCCCATCAGGGCCCCGAGGTCGACACCGAGAAGCGTGATGACGGGGGTCATCGTGGAGCGCATCGCGTGCTTGCGGATGACGACCGACTCCCGTACGCCCTTGGCGCGGGCGGTGCGGATGTAGTCCTCGCCCATCACCTCCAGCATGGTGGCGCGGGTGAGGCGGGCGTACATGGCGCCGAAGAGGAACGCCAAGGTCAGCCAGGGGAGGATCATCCCGCTGAACCACGCGGGGAAGCTCTCCTCCACGGGTGTGTACTCGTTGCTGACCAGCCCCAGCCCGTAGGAGAAGATCGCCAGCGAGAGCAGACCGGTGAAGTAGATCGGCAGCGAGACGCCGCTGAGCGCGAGGCCCATGGTCACCCGGTCCCAGACCGTGCCGCGGCGCAGCGCGGAGACCACGCCCGCCGTCAGGCCGATGACCAGCCAGATGACTGCCGCACCGACTGCCAGGCCCAGCGTGACCGGGAGACGGTCGGCGAGGATCGGCCAGATCGCCTGCTCGGTCTTGAAGGAGTAGCCGAAGCACGGCGCCGAGCAGTGGATGGTGTCCCCGGCGCTCACGTAGTCGCGGCCGGCGAGGATGCCTTTGAAGAAGTCGAAGAGCTGGACGAGGATCGGGTCGTCCAGACCGAGCTTCTGCCGGATGCCGTCCAGCGCAGCCGCGTCGGACTGCTTGCCCGCGAACATCGTGGCGGGGTCGACCCCGGTCCACTCCGGGATCAGGAAGAAGATGCCGAACACCGCCAGCATGACGACGATCAGCATCACGACGACGGCGAAGAGCCGCCTGATGAGATATGTGAGCACTGCTTCCGGCCGGCGGCGGCCCGGGAACTCCTCGGGTTCACCGAGGAGTTCACCGGGCCGTCACTGCGGCCCTCACCTGCCCTTCGTGCCTAGCGGCGGGTGCGCCGGCGGAGCGGTCGGACGGTCACTTGACACCCAGCGTGGCGTAGTCGTAACGGCCGCTGAAGGCATCGGTCGTGCCGATGTTCGTCAGCCTGCTGGAGCGCCAGATGATGTTCTTCTCGAAGGTGAAGGGCAGGTAGTAAGCACCCTTCATGACTTCGGCGTTGATGGCCGCGTACTTCTGCGCCGCCTTGTCCTGGTCCAGTTCGGCGATCGCGTCGGCGAACATGCCGTCGATCTTCTTGTCATCGATCATGGCGTAGTTGTTGTTGCCGTTGTCGAGGATGTACTTGCTGTGCCACAGCGGCATGCCGTACCCCTGACCGGACGGGAAGTCCGGGCCCCAGCCCATGATGATGATGCCGTAGTTCTTCTTCTTGACCACGTCGGGGTTACCGATGATGCCGGTGGTCTGCGCGCCGTCGTACTCGTCGACCTCGGCGGTGATGCCGACCTTCTTCAGCGACGCCTGCATGGCCTCGGCCGAAGCGACCTCGACCTGCTTGTTGTTGCGGACCGCGATGGTGGTCTTGAAGCCGTTGGGCTTGCCGCACTTCTTCAGCTCGGCCTTTGCCTTCGCCACATCGGCCGCGCCCTTGTTCTTGGCGATGCCGTACGGGTCGAACTTCAGATCCGAGCCCGGGACGAGGGCGGGCAGCATGTTGGTGCCGATGTCACCGCCGGCCAGCTTGCCGCCGCGGGCGTTCTGGATGGACTTGTGGTCCGATCCGTAGATCATCGCCTTGCGGCAGTGGATGTTGTCGAACGGCTTCACCGTCTGCGGGAAGACCGCGTAACGGATGTAGCCGGTGCTCGGGTTGTCGATGTTGCCCTTGTGCTCCTTCAGGGCCTTCTGACGACCCGCCGCCTCCATGCCGGTGGCGTTGATGTCCAGGTCGTAGTCGCCGTTGATCAGGCGCTTGTCCATCTCGTCGGCGTTGGTCAGCAGGGTGACCGTGACCTTGTCCGGGAGGGCCTTGCGGATGTTGTCCGAGGACTTCTTCCACTCGGGGTTGCGGACCAGCGTCAGCTTCTTGTTCGGCGTGTACGACTCGAACTTGTACGGGCCGCTGGAGAAGGGCTTCAGGCCGTACTTGGACTTGGTGTCCTTGTCCTGTCGCACCGGCGAGGCGGACGGCATGGCGAGCATCTGCTCGAAGTCACCGTTGCGCTTGGGCAGATGGAAGACGATCTTGTTGTCGCTCGGGGTCTCGATCGCGTCCAGGCCCAGCTTGTCCTTGGCCTTGTCCTTGTAGGGGCCCTTGTACTTGCCGTCCGGGTCGAGCGTGTCCTTGAGGTAGATGGGACCGCCGGACAGCACGTCCTGGGCCCACTGCCGCTCGATGCCGTACTTGATGTCCTTGGAGGTGATGGGCTTGCCATCCTCCCAGGTGATGCCGTCGCGCAGGTCGTACGTGTAGGTCTTGCCGTCGTCCGTGATCTTGGCGGCGGACTTGGCCAGGTCCGGGACCAGCTCCGAACTCTCCTTGCCGGCAACGGGCTTGCTGGTCATGAGGGTGCGGCTGTAGTTGCGCATGAAGTCCCAGGCGAAGCCGTAGTAGCCACGCGTGGTGTCCCAGGAGTCGGCGTCCTGGGTACCGATGAACTTCAGCGTGCCGCCCTTCTTGTCGGACGCGTTGGCCGTCTTGCCGTTGGCCGCGTTGTATCCGGGGGCCTTGCCGTCACTCTCCGAGTCACTGCCGCCTCCGCAGGCCGCGGTGGACAACAGCGCCGCGACCGCGACGGCCGACGCGGCGATTCTGCGCCTCGATGTGCGTTGGGTTGTCACGATCTCGAATCCTCCGTGTAGGTCACGGCCCGCACGGCTGCGCAGGGCCCGGGGGTTCAGGACCTGACGGCCCTGGGGGTGGGGGGTCAACGTGTCCCCTTGGGGTCGAGCGCGTCCCGCACGCCGTCACCGAAGAGGTTGAAGGAGAGAACGGTGATGAAGATGGCCACACCCGGCACCACCATGAACATCGGGTCCGCCTCGTAGTAGCGCACCGCTTGCGAGAGCATCTGCCCCCAGGAAGCTGTCGGCGGCTTGACTCCCACACCGAGGAAGCTGAGCGCCGCTTCGGTGAGGATGTTGGTGGGGATCATCAGCGTCGTGTAGACGGTGATCGGCGCGATCAGGTTGGGCAGCAGTTCCTTGAAGAGGATGTACCGGCGCCCGGCGCCGAGGCTGCGAGCCGCCTCCACGTACTCCCTCTCGCGCAGCGAGAGCGTCTGGCCGCGGACGATCCGGCCGATGTAGGGCCAGCCGAAGAAGCCGATCACCAGGATCATCACGGTCAGCCGCACGCCCGTACCCGTGAGCCCGAACATCTGGTTCGGCACCACGGAGATCAGCGAGATGATGAACAGCAGCTGCGGGAACGCGAGCAGCATGTCCATCACGCGGCTGATCGCCGCGTCCAGCCAGCCGCCGAAGTAGCCCGCGAGCGCGCCCAGTACGGTGCCGACGACGACGGCGACCATGGCGGACAGGAAGCCGACGAGCAGCGAGACGCGGGCGCCGTAGACGATGCGGCTGAAGATGTCCCGGCCGTTGCCCGGTTCGATGCCGAGCAGATGCTCGCCGCTGATGCCGCCCAGCGCTCCCTGCGGGACCTGGAAGAGCGGGTCGATCTTGTCCTCGTGGTGCTGGTCCGGCGGGTGCCCCAACAGGCCCACGATGAGCGGCGCGAAGACCGCGACCGCGATCAGCACGAGCACGACGATCCCGCCGGCGAGCGCCAACTTGTCCCGCTTGAGACGGGTCCACGCGATGCGTCCGAGAGACCGTCCTTCGATCGCCTTGTCGGCTGCGCCGACACCAAGGGCAGGATCGACGGGCGCGGTTTCCGCGGACGTGTCGTGCAGTGGTGCCGTCATCGTGGGGGAACCTCTCTCGGCCGGCGGTGACCGGCCACGCACGCCGCTGTAGCGGCCAGTTCGCAAGCAGTGCCTACACACAAGGCCAACGGCCTCAACGGTCGGGAGTCTTCATCGGCCTCGCGATCACCCGCCAGTCCCCCTGGGGAAAGGATGCCTAACTGTGATGTGACGCGTCAGGTTCCGTTATACGAACGGGAACTGGCGACTATCGGAGCCGCAACGGCATGCCCATAGCGCCCCCGACCTGCGGGTTCACCCTGCAATCCCGACTTTCCCCGACTCGCCACGCGCTTCCCACCGACCCCATGGGGCAGTGCAGTTGACGACCGTCCGCAGCCCGGACGCCGAGGTCCTGCGCGGTGCCGTGGCGAGGTCCTGCGCGGTGCCGTGCGCCGCTACCGGACATGGCTGAGCGGCGGCACCGGCGCTGTCGTCCGATGCCGCCGCTGAGCGCTGTGGTTCAGTACGCGCGCGGGTACCCGTAGCCGTGGCCGGGAGCGGCGTTCTGCGTGGTCTGGGCCGCCGGAACGTCACGGTCGAAGAACGGCCGCGAGTTGCGGCGCAGCCACATCGCCACCGGGTCGTAGTCGTCCGACATCGCGACGCTGGACACCGGCAGCCCCTCCGGCACGGCAGCCACCGACTCCGTCATCATCTGCTTCGCCGACGCCACAGCCTGACGGCCCGTGTCGTACAGATCCAGGCCGATCGCGAGATACGCGGCGCCGAGCGCCGGCTGCACCCAGCAGCGGCGCAGGGAACGCACCGCCGGCGTGCGGTGTGCGTTCTGGCTGAGCAGTGCGTAGAACTGCGCGATGTCCAGGCTGGGTTCGGTGATCCGCAGCGGGCCCGCCGGCAGCTGGTCGAGGCCCTGGGCGATGCGGCGCAGGTCGAGCCACGGAATGCCGACCCCGCCGCCCGGTGCATGCGGGTTGAGCCAGATCCCCCACCGCTCGGGAAAGAGGGCGTTCGCGATCTCACGGCCGGTGACCACTTCGTGCGCGCGGTCCCAGCCGGACGCTGCCAGCTCCTGGGGCGAGGTCACACAAGGCGCATAGCCGTACCCCGCCACTTCCATGTTTCCGTACTGGGCGTCGGGGGAGCCGGGCTGGCCGTTCCAGAGCAGCATCCACACCTGGCTTTCGGCGAGCGCGTCGAGCAGCGCCTCGAAGGTGTCGTACCTCCCCGGCGACACGTGCCCCAGCAGCTGCTCGACGCCTGCACCCGCGCTCACCTGGCCGCCCTCTCTCCTTTGCCGCCCCACCCGCACGCCGTGCCCCCACGGCCGGGCGGGAAGCGGTGTTGCTCGATGTTCTGTCGCTCGATGTTCTGTCGCTGATCGATGTGCTGTTCCGGGCACGCCCATGCGGCCCTCCCCGTTGTCCCCGTCATCCAACCAGCTTACGAGCAGGTACCGACATCACGCGTCGTACCGGAGGTCTGGTTCTCAGGGCGGAGAGAGACGTCAGGCGCGCGTGTAGAAGGGGCGCACGCACTGCCGCATCCAGTCCACGACCGGGTCCATGGCCGCGTCCAGCAGCACCAGCTGCACGAGCCACTTCACCGGTACGCGGCCCAGCGCACGGCCCAGTGCGTCGTGCGCGGCCTGGCGGATCTCCGGGTCGAGCTGGTCCAGTTCGATGCCGACGAAGAGCGCGGGCGCCTCGCCCTCGGTGCTCGCCAGGGCCCGCCGCGCGGTCCGTACGAACGGGAGCATCGAGAATTCACCGGCCGCGGCGCCGAGGAAGTCCGACGGCTCGTCCTGCCAGTCCGGCTCGAAGAGGCGCACCCGTGCGCCCCTCGCCACGCCCCACGCCGCCTGCTCGCCGGCGGTGTTGGCGCACAGCTCCGCGACCGCCTCCGGAGGCAGGGGCATCCCGACCGTGCCCTCCGGGTTCACGGCGATGCCCACCTGCGGCGGCAGACCGCGGGCGAACTCACGCGCGGGCGCGACGGTGAAGGACATATGACTGCCGACCACCTGAAGGAACTGCTGCTCGGAGCTGAAGACGGGGACGTAGGGAGCCCCGTTCAGCTCGACGGTCGGCAGGTCCAGGTCGGGGCTGGCGGGCCCGCCGCCCTCGGGCAGCGGGACCCAGACGCTGCTGCGCCCGAGCACCTCCAGCAGCCGGGCGCCCGCGTGGGGCACTTCGAGGGAGGCCGCGAGGGTTTCCTCCAGCTCGTTGCCGGGCCAGCCTCCGCCGTGGCCCGGTCCGTACTGCTGCGGAATGGTCATGGCGGCAACCCTAGATGAGCTCTCGAACACAGCGTGCACAGGGAGCGTCCGCAAAGGCGGACAGGGCTGCGCAGACGGCTGGGCGGGGCGGTCCGGAGGACGATCCGGCCCCCGAATGGCGGCAGTTGCTCACGGATGGCTACCCCCCGGTTGCACTGCGCAACAAGCCTACGAATCGTGGTCACCGTCTGATCTACATGCATTGTCATACGGGAGGAAACGCTCCATGCGCGCCAACAACGCGGCAACCGCCGCACTCACCCTCGCTCTCTCAGGTTCCCTGTCCCTCGGCCTCGCCGGTACGGCAGTGGCCGGCACCCAGAACTCCCCCACCGCCGCCGCCCCCCTCTCCGCTCCGCGGGGCACCGACAGCACCGTCGTGCAGATCCGCGCCATCGAAGGGCTCGGCCAACTCGCCGACCTCACCGCCACGATGGGCCGCGTATCCCGCGACGGGGACGCCGACTCTCCGGTGATGAGGAGCGTAAAAGACCGGGTGGATTCGCAGCTGCGACGGATCAAGCGGGCCGTGGCACAAGCGCGCACCGCCAGGACTCTGCCGGCCACCGGCGAGGAGGAGCGCAGGAGCACGAGGGTCATCCGCTACACCGACGCCTCGGACGCCTTCCGAGAGTCGGTGGAGCGCATGTTGGAGCGCACCAGCGACAGCGTCGACGCCCGCACCGCGGCGTCGAGCGCGCTGCTCAGAAACCTGAAGGCCGTCAACAAGGCCGCCATGAACGAGGTCGGCCTCCGGGTGGAGCAGACCGGGTCGTGGCGGCGGTCGGACTCGTCCTCCCGCTCTTCCGCGTCCGCCGGGTCCTCCGACCCGAAGGCCGCGGTCACCACGACGCTGATCGACCGCGACACCCTCTTCTACGACGGGCTCGGCCGCTACGACGACGTCACCGACGAGGTCGGCGACCTGCTCGAGGACGTGTACGAGGCCCCGGGCGGACGTCTGTCCAAGGAGGACGCCGACGAGCACGCCGAGGAGATCGGCGAGGCGCTGGACGAGCTGCGGCAGCGTGCCGGAGCGGGGAACGCCGGGACCTTCGCCGAGTTGGAGGACCGCGCCGAAGCCCTGCTGGAAGCCTCCCGCACCGGCAGCGCACGGCAGAGCCGCGCGAAGGCCCGGCTCCTGGTGAGGGAGACCGTGAAGTTCCTCGCCACCATGCCCACCGGGGGTCAGGTCTCCGGGGCCGGCATCGACGACGAGACCGAGGACCGGTTCGACGACGACGAGCGGCTGTGGACCGGCACGCTGCTCTCGCCCATGCTGTTCGACTGACGGAGCCGCACCTCTGCGTGCCTCCCCGCACCCCGCACCCGGCCGCCCCACCGTCCGTACTCCGGAAGGTGAAGGAGCGGCCGGGTGCGTCTGCGCGGCCCCCTCCACCTGTCCTCCTGAGACCGAAGGCCGCCTCCTCTCACGCCGCCTACTCGAAGGCCACCCCCCGGAGCGCCGCCGCCGCGCCCCGGTCCAGCAGCACCACCGACTCGCATCCGCGCGGCAGCCGCCCGGCCTCCGCGTCCGCGATGAGCTGCCGTACCGCCCTGCGGTGCCGCAGGAAGGCGTAGTCGGAGACCCGCCGTCCGCGCTCGGCCTGACCGTGCAACGCCGTCTCAGGCGGAACGTCCAGCAGGACGAGGTGCAGGGCGCGCCCACGCCGGCGGGCGTCGCCCCCCAGCCAGTTGCGCACCCAGGTCTGGCTTCCGCAGTCGTGCACCACGACACTCGCGCCCGAGGTGAGCGCGCCGCGCAGCAGCGCGTAGTGCGCGAGGCGCACCAGCGGGCGGTAGACGGCGTACGGCAGCCAGCGCGGCAGCAGCGCCGCCCAACGCTCCCTCACGTCCTGGGAGTCGATGCGGCGGACCGTGTCCTGCACCGCGACGACGCGGCGGATCAGCGTCGACTTCCCGCTGCCGGGAAGCCCGGAGACCACCACCCGGTCACCCGTGGGGAAACGCAGTGTCCGTCTGACCGCCGTCCCGCGCAGATCCTGCTGGACGGCCACCGTTCCGGACGTTCCCGTCGAGGAGACGGCCGGCTCCTCCCCGGCGCCGGACTGTGAGTACCCCCAGCCCGTCACCGTCCCGTACGCACTGCGCAGGCTGTCCACCTGATCGCCCCTCCCCGAATAAGGCCGCCCTGCGGCGGCTCGTCTCCGAGAGTGTCAAGAAATGGTAATGCGCATCAAGGCGGCGATTCCCTCCGGTGTACG
>DATMEI010000710.1:0-2839 GCA_035556995.1 Streptomyces sp. | reverse complement strand
CCGGACGGTTCCCCTGTCGCCGAGCACGTGCACGTTTCCCTCGCCCCAGACGAGCGGGTTCAGGTAGACCTCGTATTCGTCGATCAGGCCCTTCTCGGCGAGGGCGTATGCGAACTCGCCGCTCCCGTGCATGAACAGGTCACCGTCGACCGCGTCCTTCAGCTTCGGGATCGAGTCCTCGAGGTCCCCCTCGAGCAAGGTCGCGTTCCACTCGAGATCTCCGGACAGGGTGTTGGAGCCGACGTACTTCGGCAGCGGGTTGACCATGTCCGCCCACTTGCCGGACTGGCTCGGCCAATATCCCGCCAGCCCCTCGTAGGTCTTGCGGCCCAGCACCAGCCCGCTGGATCTGGCCTGACGCTCGAATGAGTAGTCGCCGTGGTCTCCGTCCGGCTGGACCCACTCGCCGACTGGGTCTATGACGCCGTCGATGGTGGCCTGTGTGGTCGCGATCAGCTTTCCCATCTCGATTCTCCTCTGGGCACGGGAGCTCCCTTTGAGCCCCTATACCCATGCGTCGAACGGGGGAGGGCGGATTCGACGTCTTCGAATTCCTAGGGCACGGCGGGGCCGCGCGGCCCCGCCGTGCCCGTCCGAAGCCGACCGCTACTGGGCGCGGTACGTCAGCACGAGCGTCGGGACGTCGGTCCCCTTCTCGCGGCTGTTGAACTTCTGTTCGGCGTCGCCGTTCTCATCGGCGTCGCGGATCAGGAAGCCATGCTCCGCCCCGCCGACCAGCTGGGTGACGTCCCATGACCTCCAGCCCTTGTCCGTGCCCGACGGTGTCGCGGCGACCGGTCCGGTGGTGGCTGGCTGCGTGTCCCACGTGACGCCCATCTCCTCCCACGCGGACGTGACCGCCTGGACCTGGATCGTCCGGTCGGGCTTGACGCTGTCGGCGTAGAGCCGCAGCTCCGCCCTGTCGAGCGTGCAGCCGGCAGGGGCGGCCGGAAGCGCGAAGCGCACGAGCGCCCGGAACGCCTGACCGCTCTTGGACTGCACGGCGAGCGAGGAGTCGTCGCCCTTGTTCGACGTGCTGCCCTGCTCGAACCACGCGTCAGCGCCGGCCGTAACCGACTGCGACGTGCAGGTCGGCCCCGGAGGCGGCGGCGGCGGAGGCGGCGGCGGCGGCGGCGGCGGCGGGGGCGGCGGCGGCGTCGAGGTGCCCTCCCGCAGCGTCAGCACGAGAAGTGGCCGGTTGCTGCTGTTCTCGCGGCTGTTGAACTTCTGCGCGGCGTCCTGACCCTCGTTCCTGTCGCGGATCACGAAGCCATGGCTCGTTCCGGACACATACATGCCGGCGACCTGCTCGGTGACCAGCCAGGTCCGCCATCCCTTGGCGTCGCCGGAGCCGGTCGACGCGACCGCGCCGGTGGCGGAAGGCTGCGTCGACCAGTTGACCGCCATCTCCTGCCAGGCGCTCGAGAGCGCTTGCACGTCGATCGTGCGGCCCGTGCTGACGGTCTCTGCGTAGAGCCGCAACTCGGCCTTGTCGAGCACGCAGCCGTCGGGGATCGCCGCCAGCGGGAACCGGACGACCGACCGGAAGGCCTGGCCCTGCTTGGACTGCACGGAGAGAGATGAGTCGTCGCCCTTGTTGGACGTGCTGCCCTCCTCGAACCAAGCGTCGGCGTCCGCATTCACGGTCTTGGTGGGGCAGGGCGGAGGCGGCGGGGGCGGAGGCGGCGGGGGCGGAGGCGGCGGCGGGGGCGTCGGCGTCGGCGTCCCGTACTGGATGCACCAGGTGCTCATCGCGAAGGCGTTGCGCTGCCCGGCGCTGTTCATCTGCGTGTAGACGACCGACTTGATCGGCGTGGTCGCCGAGTTCAGCGTCATCGTGAACGAGTGGTCTTCGTAGAGGTTGTAGGCGCCCGGCCTCGACACCCAGTCGCGGTAGTCGACCTGGCCGAGGCGCGTGCCGGACGCGCTGAACGCCGACAGCCGGTGGATCGTCGCGTTCATGTTCGTGTCATCGAGCTTGAACGTCACGCGGCGCACGTCGTTGTTCAGGAAGTTCGCCCGGTAGAGACGGCCGAAGGTGCCCACGTGGACGGTGTTGTAGGTGCCGGCCGTCGGGTTGTAGCGCTTGTAGGCCGACTGCATGTCGGAGTCGTCCTGCGTGAAAATGAGCCCGCGGTCGGCGTACTCGTTCGTCATCGTGTGGTACTCGAGGTACGGGAGCACGGGCGGCGTGGCGCCTTCAGGCCAGCCGATCTGCGTTAGGCCCGGCGTCTCCTGCGGGCACGTTTTTGGTGGAAGCGGAGGGCCACCGTCTCCGTCGGCGTTGGCCGGAACCGCGACCCCCAGCGACACCATTAATCCACCCAGCACCGCCGCGACCGCGGTGCGGGCGCGCTTGCGCCTGCGAGTCATACACGAACTCCTTTTCGGGTGAGCCAGATACGCGACGCCAGGGGGGTTGTCGCCGGGCGGCACCATCCGTGATCGCTATCCGAATGTCAATGACCGTGAGGAGGCTCTCACTCGAAACACCTCCGAACTGGACGAATGCACGAGATAAATGACACAATCCGCCATCCGGGGCGGTGTAACGATCGCTACAAGGCGCCATGAGTCCATCAGCGCGCGCGTGCGCGCGAGGCCGCCGCCACAGCAGGCCCCGATTCTCGCCGCTGCCGGGCTCCTCGGCGATCCCGATCTGCGTATTGCAATAGGACTCTCTGGCAATCGCGAGTTTTTTGATCACATCAAGGTCTCTTGACACGTAGACCGACCGCGGCGCGGCAGGTGGTGAAGGCGAATTCCTGGGAACTGGTAATCCGTTGGACTGCCACGACCAAGGAGGGTGTAACTGGCACTCGCTGTGGTAGGGCAGCGA